>NZ_JAMQOQ010000002.1:900000-1050334 GCF_031624635.1 Halogeometricum sp. S3BR5-2
GCCGAAACCGTCGGCCTCCCCACAACATACGGCGGCCCGCACGGAACCGGAACGACGCACATGGCCGTCGTCGGTCTCCCCGACGGCTCCTACCTCGAACTCGTCGCCCCGACGGAGGGCACCGACCCCGCCGACGCCGGGTTCTGGCCCGCCCACCTCGCCGCGGACGCCGGCCCCGCCGGGTGGTGTCTCGACGCCTCCGACGCGGCGAAGTCGGCGAAGTCCGCCATCGACCGCGGCGTCCGCGTCGACGGCCCGCACGAGGCCTCGCGCACCCGCCCCGACGGGACGCGCGTCGAGTGGGACATGTGCTTCGAGGGCCCCGACGGCGACGAACGCCTCCCGTTCGTCGTCGCCGACCGGACGCCCCGGTCCTACCGGACGACGCCCGACCCCGACCTCCGCGACTCACCGCTTCTCGGCACCGCCGCCGTCGTCCTCGCCGTCGAGGACGCCGACGCCTCGGTGGACCTCCTGGCCCGCCGCCACCGCCTGCCGACGCCCGTCGACGCCGACGGCCCGTTCGACCGCCTGCGCGTCTGTCCGGGGGCGCCGGTCGCCCTCGCGGAGGCGGGGACGGACGGAGCGCTCCGGGAGCGAATCGAGACGGTCGGCGAGGGGCCGTGCGCGTACCTCCTCGGCGTCGACGACTTCGAGGCGGCCCGCGAGCGCTTCTCGCTCGGCGACCCGTTCGCGTTCGGACAGACGCGCAGGCGGGCGGCGTGGTTCGACCACGAGCGATTCGCGGGGCGACTCGGCGTCGTCGAGCGGTCGGACTGAGCGGTCGCTCGGCGTCGTCGCTCGCCGGCGAGAGAAAGGAAAACCGTCGCGTCGGTCGAAAGCGGGGTCGAGTTAGACTTCGGCCTCGAAGTCTTCCAGCGCGTACACCTGATCGGTGCCGCGGCGGTCGAGCGTCTCGTTGGCGAGGAGCCAGTAGACGACCGACAGGGCGCGTCGACCCTTGTTGTTCGTCGGGACGACGAGGTCGACGTTCGAGGTCTGGTTGTTCGAGTCGCACATGGCGATGACCGGGATGCCGACCGTGATGGCCTCCTTGACCGCCTGCGCGTCGCCGATGGGGTCGGTGACGACGACCACGTCGGGTTCGATGTAGCCGGCGTAGTCGGGGTTCGTCAGCGTGCCCGGGATGAACCGACCCGTGCGGGCGCGGGCGCCGACGGCGTCGGCGAACTTCTTGGCCGGGAACCGACCGTACTGGCGCGAACTCGTGACCAGAATCTGCTCGGGGTCGTAGTTCGCGAGGAAGTCCGCGGCGGTGCGGATGCGCGAGTCCGTCTGGCTCACGTCGAGGACGTACAGACCGTCGTCGCGGACGCGGTGGATGAACCGCTCCATGTCCTTCGTCTTCTGCTGCGTCCCGATGTGGACCCCGGCGCCGAGGTAGTCCTCGACGGGGATGAGGAGGTCGGCCTCCTCGTCCGGCATGACGTCCTCGTCGAACGCCGGCCCGGTTTCTTCCTCGTCTTCCTCGAGCGTTTCGGCCTCGGCCTCGTCCTCGTCCGCCGCCGGAGCCTCCTCGGTTTCGGCTTCGGCGTCGGCTTCGGCTTCTTCGGCCTCGGCGACTTCTTCTTCGGTCGTCTCGGCCTCGGTCGTCTCGGCGGCGTCGGCGTCGGCGTCTTCGGCCTCCGCGACGTCCTCGTCGACGACTTCGACCGCTTCGTTGTCGTTGTCTGTCATACTGCGTCGTCCGCGATGCGGATGAGTTCGTTCAGTTTGGCGGTTCGCTCGCCCTGCACCGCCCCCGTCTTGATGAAGGCGGCGTCGGTGGCGACGGCGAGGTGTGCGATGGTAGTGTCCTCCGTCTCGCCGGAACGGTGCGAGATGACCGCGTCGTAACCGTTCCGGACGGCGAGTTCGACGGCGTCGAAGGCGTCCGAGAGGGTGCCGATCTGGTTCGGCTTGATGAGGATGGAGTTGGCGGCGCCCACGTCGATGCCGTCCTGCAGGCGTTCGACGTTGGTGACGAACAGGTCGTCGCCGCAGATGAGCGTCTGCTCGCCCACCCGTTCCGTTAGCTCCGCGAAGCCCTCGTAATCGTTCTCGTCGAGGGGGTCCTCGACGTAGACGAGGTCGTACTCGTGGACCATCTCGGCGACGTAGTCGACCATCTCGTCGGTCGACTTCACCTCGTCGCCGAAGACGTAGCCGCCCTCCTCCTCGTCGTACAGTTCGGCCGCGGCGATGTCGAGGCCGAACCCGATCTCGAAGCCGAGGTCGTCCTCCACGTCGGAGACGGCCTCGTCGACCACCTCGAACGCCTCGGCGTCCGAGATGGGCGGCGCCCACGCGCCCTCGTCGCCCTTCGCGGCGGGGACGTCGCGGTCGTCGAGTATCTCGGAGATGCGGTCGTGGACCGCGGCGTTGGCGAAGACGGCCTCGGAGACGCTCGGCGCCCCGACGGGCGCGGAGAGGAACTCCTGGATGTGCGTGGCCTCCTTCGCGTGTTCGCCGCCGCCGACGACGTTGCCGAGCGGCGTCGGGAAGTTCTCGCCGCGGAACGCGCCGCCGAGGTGCTGGTACAGGGGCGCGCCCAACACGTCGGCGCCGGCCTTCCCGGCCGCCATCGAGATGGCGACGGCGCTGTTGGCGCCGATTTCCGAGAAGTTGTCCGTCCCGTCGGCGGCGCGCAGGGCCCCGTCGACCTCGCGCTGGTTGCCCGCGTACACCTCGTCGACGAGGCGCGGGATGGCGTGGCGTCGGGCGGCCGCGATGGCCTCCGACGGCGGGAGTTCGATAGCCTCGTACTCGCCGGTGCTCGCGCCGCTTGGCGCGGCCGCGCGGCCGAAGCCGCCCGACTCGGTGAGTACGTCCGCCTCGACGGTCGGGTTGCCCCGGGAGTCGAGGACGCGTCGGAGTCTAACGTCGGTGATGAGTGTCATGTTCACTTACCCTCTCGCTTGACCGTGAACGGCAACACGCCGGCGTCGTACTCCTCGGCCGCGATGAGGATGGGTTCGCTCTGGTCCGTGTCGAGGAGGACCGGCGCCCCGTACGACACCTGCAGCGCTCGCGCGCCGAGGATGCGTGCCTTCTCGTATCGGTTGTAGCGCTGTTGCATTATTGGTACGGTGCCACCACGTCCACGAGGTCTTTGTGCGAGACCATCATGCGCCGACAGCAGTGGCGCTCGACGCCGAGTTCGTCGAGGACCTCGGCGGGGTCTTCGTCACCCTCGCGGGCGCGGGCCTTGAACTCGTCCCAGTGTTCACCGACGACGTTGCCGCACGTGAAACACCGGACGGGAATCATCATGGTTGGATCACCTAACGGTAGGACTTCTGGTAGCGCGCTCTCGCGCCCGGTCCGCCCCACTTCTTCGACTCGGACTGGCGAACGTCGTTCACCAGGAGCGAGCGGTCGAAGTCCATGTAGGCGTCGCGGAGTTCCGCGTCGTTGAGATGCTGCACCAGACCGCGCGCGATGGCCGTGCGCGTCGCGTCCGCCTGCCCGGCGAAGCCGCCGCCGGACACGGTGACGTCGATGTCGACCTGCGAACGGAGGTCCTCGCCGGCGATGCGGAACGGTTCCAGCATCTTCAGGCGGGCCATCTCCGGTTCGGTCAGTTCGACCGGTCGGGAGTTGATACGGACGCGGCCCTCGCCCTCGCTCACGGTGGCGCGGGCGATGGCCGTCTTCTTCTTTCCGGACGTGTTCGTTACCATGTGACGTTAGCACCCAGTTTCTCGGAGACCTCTCCGAGCGAGATGAACTTGATGTTCGAGAGGCGGTCCAGCGAAGTGCCGTCGACGACGTCGCCGTCCTCGTCGAACGGGTTGCCGACGTAGACGCGGACGTTCGAGAGCGCTTCGCGGCCCTCGTCGGTCTTGTACGGCACCATCCCGCGGACGGCGCGCTTGAAGATGCGGTCCGGCCGCTTGGGGTAGTACGGACCCTGGTCGGAGCCGACGTCCACGCGCTTGCGGTAGACGCCCATCACGTCGTCTTCCGAGCCCGTAATGACGGTGTCCTCGGCGTTGACGATGGCGACCTTCTCGCCGGCGAGCGCCTTCTGAGCGACCTCGCTGGCGACGCGACCCATGATACAGTTCCGCGCGTCGACGACCACGTCGGCGTCGAACTCTGCGAGACTCATCGGATCACCCGTACGTCGGAGCCCTCGGGGTTCTGTTCTGCGATCTGTTCGAGCGTCACCGTCGAACCGACCTGCTCGATCTTCTTGCGGGCCGACGACGAAAAGTCGACAGCCGCGACGGTGACGTTCTTCTCCAGCACACCGCTGCCCAGCACTTTGCCGGGGACGATGACCGTCTCGTCTTCCTTGGCGTACCGTTCGATACGACCGAGGTTGACCTCTGCGTGGGTGCGCCGGGGCTTCTCCAGACGGTCCGCGACGTCCTGCCACACGTTGGCTCCGGAGTCGCGCGAGGCCGCCTTTAGCTCGGCGATGAGACTGTTGAGTCTCGGGTTAGTCTTACTCATTGTCTATCTGTTGAGAGAAAACGGAGTGCAGGGAGCAGGATTCGAACCTGCGGACCCCTATGGGACGGCGCCCTGAACGCCGCGCCGTTGACCAGACTTGGCTATCCCTGCGCGCACTCCGACGTACTGCGTGCCCCTTCAAACCAGTTTCGGTCCGACGGTTCCCTGCGAGCCGTTGTCGCGGCTCCGCGACCGTCAGGGCGGCCGGTCGGGCGACTCTCGCGGCGGGCGCGGCGAGTCGTCGTCGGGTGTGGTGAGGGGCAGTCATGGTTCTATATCGCGACTTTCTCTTCGAGTTCGGCCGCGCGGTCCGAGATGCTCTCGACGGCGCGGCGAACGAGTTCCTCGACGGTGAACGACCCGTCCGTCTCCACGTGGAAGACGAACGCGCCGGGGACGTCGTGGACTTCGACCTCCTTTCCGGGGTACCGCTTCGTGAGGTCGTTGTCGAACGCCTCGGTGGGGACGAGGTCGCCGTTCTGCGCGCCCTCGTCGGCGGCGTGTTCGGCCGCCTGCTCCTCGATGACGCCGCGCAGGATGTTCGGTTCCTGCTCGTCGAACTCGCTGGCGTCGCCGACGACCTCCACGCGGTGGAGATGTCGGTAGCCGACGGCCACGCCGCCTTGATGCTTGGCGTGTTCCTTCCCGCGCCCGAGGACGGCGTCGGCCTCCAGTTCGAGGCGTTGACCCTCCTTCAGTTCGATGATGGGCACGTTCTGGTCGGCCGGTTGGACGAGTCCGTCGGACGTCTCGATGTCGCCCGAGTAGGCCGTCGCCGGCCCCTCGACGTCGAGGGCGAGGGTGACGACGTCACCCTCCTCGAAGTCGTCCAGGTCGGTCGTCAGCGGAACGAGGCCGAGGCGCAGACCGATCATCTCGTCGAACATGACCGAGGAGTTCTCGACGAACCGGACGGTGTCGACGCTGAACGTCGGCACGTCCGCGATCATCGCCCGGCGGATGCCGTTGGCGACCGCGGGGGTCATCCCGCGGACGAGGAAGCGAGCCTTCCGGTCGTCGCGTTCGATGAACTCGACCTCGAAATCTTCTGCCATGGTTGTGGGTTAGAGTCGGCTGTTTTTCGGCGCGCGCGTCCCGTCGTGCGGGATGGGCGTGACGTCCTCGATGCGGCCGATTTCGAGTCCGGCGCGGGCCAGCGCGCGAATCGTCGCCTGCGCACCGGGGCCGGGGCTCTTGTTGAGGTTGCCGCCGGGCCCGCGCACGCGAACGTGCAGGGCGTCGATGCCGGCCGCTTTGATCTCTTCCGCGACCGTGTCGGCCATCTGCATGGCCGCGTACGGGGACGCCTCGTCGCGGTTCTGCTTCACCACGGCGCCGCCGGACGACTTGGCGACCGTCTCCGCGCCCGTCTGGTCGGTGACCGTGATGAGGGTGTTGTTGAACGATGCGTACACGTGGGCGATGCCCCACGTCGTGCCGGTATTCTCGGATTCGCTCATGGGTTGTTACTCCTGTCCCTCCGCGCGTTCGGGGTGTAGTTCGTCCGCGAGGGGGCTGCCCTCGTCGAACGCGACGCGGTCCTCCTCGACGGCTTCGACCTTCTTCGAGGGGCGCGTGACGCGGCCCTCACCGACGACCACGTGGCCGTGGACGATGAACTGCCGCGACTGCTGCGGCGTGTGACCGATGCCCTTCCGGTAGGCGACGGTCTGCAGGCGGCGTTCGAGGATGTCGGTCACGTCGAGACCGAGCACCTCGCTGATGTCGGCGTCCTCCGAGAGGATGCCGTAGCGGCGGAGTCGGTCGAGGAACTCCTCGCCGAGTTCCTCGGCGGCCTCCATGTCGCCCTGCGCCTCGCCGATGAGGCGTCGGGCCTCGCGGCGGTAGTCGCGCAGTTCGGACTGGGCGCGCCAGAGTTCCTCTTTGTTCTTCAGCCCGTAGCGCCCGAGGAGGTCGGCCTCCTGCGCGATACGTTCGCCTTGGAACGGGTGGTTCGGCGTCTCGTAGAACTTGGTGTTCTTGCCGGTCGCCATTATTCGTCACCCTCCTCGGCTTCGGCGGCCTGTTCTTCCTTGATCGCTTCGACGTTCACGCCGATGGTCCCCTCGGTACGTCCCGTGGACTTCGTGCGCTGTCCGCGCACCTTCTGTCCGCGCTTGTGTCGGACGCCCTTGTAGGAGCTGATCATCTTCATGCGGTTGATGTCGTGGCGGCGCTTCTCTTCGAGGTCCGAGCCGGTCTTGTGGCTGGTCTCGCCGCTGTAGAAGTCGTCGCGGCGGTTGATCATCCACTCGGGGGCGTGGTCGGTGAAGTTCTCGACGACGTCGACGACCGAGTCGATTTCGTCTTCGTCGAGAAGCCCGAACGTCGCCGTTCGGTCCACGCCCGCGGCGTCGGTAACGATGCGCGCCGTGCGCTTGCCGATACCTTTCATGTCGGAGAGACTCCGCTCTACCGACTTCGTGCCGTCCAGGTCGGTCTGACCGATTCGGACGAAGTATCGGAGGTTTTCCTCCTCCTCGGGAGCGTCGTCTTGTGGTTCTTCTGCACTCATGACTGGAAAGTCGGGGCGAGCGTTGCGGCGGGGATTCGAACCCCGGAGGCGATATGCCACAGAGTTAGCAACCCTGCGCCTTGGGCCAGGCTTGGCTACCGCAACTCGTGCTCTATTACTGTCGCCCTTTCGGACTCGGGACCGGTGCCCCTACAGCGTATTGCAGTCGGAACAAAACGTGGACCCTACTTAAGCATCACGATAGGGCGGCCGGGTGAGAGCGGCACACACGCCCCGAAGCGGGCGGTTCCGCCCGAACGCGCCTCCGCTCACCGCCACGCGTCGGCGTAGTCGGCGGCGAACGTCGCCACGTCCCGGGGCGGCCGTCCGAGCACCGCCGACGCGTCGGGTTCGACCCGCCCTGCGAGGCCGAACCGCGCCGTCGCGTAGATACCGAGCATCGCGACGACGAACCCCCAGTCGTGCCCCCGGCGACGCATCCGACGCGCGAACGCCCGGGCCGACGGGTCGACGTACTCGACGGGCCGCCCCAGGACATCCGAGAGGACGGCCGCCACCTCCTCGTACGTCACCGCCTCCGGACCGGTGAGGTCGTAGGCGACGTTCGCGTGCCCCGGTTCGGTCAGCGTCGCGGCGGCGACGGCCCCCACGTCGCGGGCGTCGACGAGGCTGGTCGCGCCGTCGCCCGCCGGGACGAACAGTTCCCCGCGTTCGCGGACGTCGGGGGCGTGGACCTCCGCGAGGTTCTGCATGAAGTAACTCGCGCGGAGGAAGGCGTGCGTCGCCCCCGCGCCCGCGTCGGTGTCGTCGGTTTCGAGGTGGCGTTCGACCCGTCGATGCGGGAGCAGGGGGTTCCGCTCGGCGCCGAGCACCGAGAGGAACGTCACCCGGTCGACACCACACCGGACCGCCGCGTCCGCCGCCGGGAGGAGGCGCCGCGACACCCGCGTCGTTGTCGGCGGCCGGAGGAGGAACAGCCCTGTCGCGCCGTCGAACGCCCGTCCCCACGTCTCGGGGCGCTCGAAGTCGAACTCGACGGTTTCGGTCCCCGCGGGGACCGACGCCGCCGAAGGATTCCGAACCGCGGCCCGCACGTCCGCGCCGCGCGCGAGCAGCGACTCCACGGTCGGTTCGCCCACCGTCCCCGTCGCACCGGTGACGACTATCACGGTGGCGCGTTCGTCGCGGAGCGCAAAGTACGCACGGCCCGTCGTGCGGCCGTGCGCCGACGGCGACACCCCGCCGAAGCGATATAGCCGCGGCGACCCCACTAACCGGGTGTGAGTGCAGAGTCACCCGCGACCGACGCCCCGAACAGACCGATCACCGTCGAATCCGAGGCCGAACTCGACGAACTCGTCGCCGCGAACGGCCTCGTCCTCGTCGACTTCTACACGAAGGGCTGCACGCTGTGTCAGAGCATCGAGCCCGTCCTCGGCAACGTCGCACGCGCGCACGAGGAGTTAACTGTCGCCCTCTGCAACCCCCGAAACGATATCGGCCTCGTCGACCGCTTCGGCATCAGGAGCGTCCCCACTCTCATTCTGTTCGAGGACGGCGAGCGGGTGGGAACGCTGGCGGAGGGGTTCCAGGGCGGCGCGGCCATCGACGAGTTCGTCGCCGAATCGCGGTCGAACGACTAGTTCACCTCCGAGTCGCGGACGACCAGCACCGGCACCTCGCTCCGGCGGACGACGCGCCGAGCGACGCTCCCGAGGGGGACGGCGTCGAGTCCGCGGCGCCTCCGCCCGCCGACTGCGACGAGGTCGAAGCCCCCCTCCGAGTCGAGGACGCGCGCCGCCGGGACGCCCGTCTCGACGACGGCGTCGACGGCGACGCCTCGTTCCGCCGCGTCGACGGCGACGGCCCGGACCGTCTCGCGGGCCGCGGATTCGAGCGACGCTCGAAGCGCCGAGGGCCGAGCGAACCGCTCGTCGACGACCGACAGCGCCGTCACTTCGGCGCCGTACGCGGCCGCCAGCGACACCGCCGCGTCCGCGGCGCGGTCCGCGCCCCCC
Source organism: Halogeometricum sp. S3BR5-2 (assembly GCF_031624635.1). Taxonomy (NCBI): domain Archaea; kingdom Methanobacteriati; phylum Methanobacteriota; class Halobacteria; order Halobacteriales; family Haloferacaceae; genus Halogeometricum; species Halogeometricum luteum. The sequence continues at coordinate 908,956 of NZ_JAMQOQ010000002.1, forward strand.
TCGCCGTCGACGGCGAGGAGGAGGCGGCGGTAGTCGGGCGTCGGGTCCGGTCGCTCCCCGGTCGCCGGCACCACCAGCACCGCGGCGTCGACGGCGTCCACGACGGCCTCCGCGACGCTTCCGAGGAGGAAGCGGCCGACTCCGGTGCGGCCGCGCGTGCCGACGACGACGACGTCGGCCTCCACGTCGGCGGCGAATTCCGCGACGACGGCCGCCGGTCGCCCCTCCTCGACGGCGGTCAGGGCGTGGACGCCCGCCGCCGTCGCCCGCCGCGCCGCGGTGGCGGTGGCCTCCTCGCCCTCGACGGCGGCGCGCGTTCGCTCCCGCCGACGCATCCGCTCGGTCGAGAACGAGTCGGCGTGTCTGTCGTCGACGACGGAGAGAACGTGCAGCGTCGCGTCCGTCCGCGCGGCGAGTTCGACGGCGTGCGCGGCGGCCGCCTCGGCGCCGGCGCTCCCGTCGGTGGCGAGGAGGACGCGGGAGACGGAGAAGGGGTCGGGAGAGTCGGAGGGGGGTGTCATGCGGCTGATACGCCGCGAGGGGAGATATACTGTCGGTCGATCCGGAAACGAGTGAGACGACCCGTTCAGGCGCCGATGTACTTCTCGTTGACGACCCACTGGTCGTCGTCGTCCTGCACGAGGTACTCGCCGTAGTAGGGAACGCGGTTCTCGACCGTCTCCCGGTACGTCTCGCGAATCTCCTCCCGGGTCATCTCGCCCATCGAGCGCAGGTCGTCGTTGCGGTTGAGACAGCCCTTGAGGTAGCCCTCGTGGGTGACGCGGACGCGGTGGCAGTTCGCGCAGAACTCCTCGTTCTCGACGGGGTCGACGATTTCGACCATCCCGGCGCCGTCGCCGTCCGCATTTGTGCTCCCGTCCGAGTCGGGGTCCGTGCTGCTGACCCAGTAGCGCTTGCGGTCGTGCATCTCGCGGTGTTCGACCCGGTCGGCGATGTCCGCGAGCCAATCGTGGACGCGCTGGATATCGATGTTCCACTCGGGGCGACCGGTCAGTTCGGGCATGTACTCGATGAGCTGGAGCTGAAGCCCCTCGTTCTCCGCGACGTAGTCGACCATCTCGTCGACGTAGCCCGCGGTGTGCTCGAAGACGACCATGTTGAGTTTCACCGGCGAGAGGCCGGCGTCGACGGCGGCCCGCACGCCCTCCATCACCTGGTCGTACGCGCCGGACTGGGTTATCTCGGCGAACTCCTCGGGGTCGAGGGCGTCCTGCGAGACGTTCACCCGCGAGAGGCCCGCGGCCTTCAGGTCCTCGGCGCGGCCGGGGAGGAACGTTCCGTTCGTCGTCAGCGACGTCTCCATCGACTCGGGCGTGCGTTCGAGTATCTCCTCTAAGTCCTGCCGGAGCATCGGCTCCCCTCCCGTGAATTTCACCTTCTCGACGCCGAACTCCTCGGCGACTTCGAGGAAGCGGACGACGTCGTCGGCCGACATCTCGTCGTCGTCGGGGTCCATCGGGCCGCGCGTGTCGCCCAACCCCTCGTTGTGGCAGTAGACGCAGTCGAAGTTACACCGGTCGGTGAGAGAGACGCGGACGCCGGTCACCTCGCGTCCGAAATCGTCCTCGAGCATGTCTCGAAACTGGGAGCGAACGCTGATAAATTCGCGGCCCGCCGAACTCGAATAGTAACGACGAGCGGTTACGCGAGCGGGCTCACGTGTCGACGCCGAGTTACGGCCGTCGGCTCCGCGACGGGCCCCTTCAAAACCCTTATTCGGCGCACGGACCCATTCTCGCGGCATGAACGACGAAGCGGTACGCGACCGCCTCCGAGCGGTCGAAGACCCGGACCTCGGCGACGACATCGTCTCGCTCGGCCTCGTCAACGCCGTCGAGGTGGACGACGACGCGGGCGTGGTCCGCATCTCCGTCGCCCTCGGCGCGCCGTACTCGCCGCACGAGACGGACGTCGCCGCGGAAATCAGAGCGCAGTTCGCGGACACCGACTACGAGGTGGACCTCTCGGCGTCGATTCCGGGCGGCCTCTCGGCCGACGAGGACGTCCTGCCCGGCGTGAAGAACGTCATCGCCGTCGCCTCGGGGAAGGGCGGCGTCGGCAAGTCCACCGTCGCGGTGAACCTCGCGGCGGGCCTCTCGAAACTCGGCGCGCGCGTCGGCCTGTTCGACGCCGACGTGTACGGGCCGAACGTTCCGCGCATGGTCTCCGCCGACGAGGCGCCGCAGGCGACGGGCGAACAGCAGATCGTTCCGCCCGAGAGGTACGGGGTGAAACTGATGTCGATGGCGTTCCTCGTCGGCGAGGACGACCCGGTCATCTGGCGCGGCCCGATGGTCCACAAACTGCTGACCCAGTTGGTCGAGGACGTGCAGTGGGGCGAACTCGACTACATGATTCTGGACCTCCCGCCCGGCACCGGAGACACGCAACTGACCGTCCTCCAGACGCTCCCCCTCACGGGCGCGGTCATCGTGACGACGCCGCAGGACGTGGCCATCGACGACGCCCGGAAGGGCCTCCAGATGTTCGGCAAGCACGACACGAACGTGCTCGGCATCGTCGAGAACATGTCGTCGTTCCGGTGTCCCGACTGCGGGTCCTCCCACGACATCTTCGGGACGGGCGGCGGCGAGGCGTTCGCCGCGGAGAACGACCTGCCGTTCCTCGGCGGGATTCCGCTCGACCCCGCCGTACGGACGGGCGGCGACGGCGGCCGGCCGGTCGTCTTAGAGGAGGACAGCGAGACGGCCGACGCCTTCCGCCGACTGACAGAGAACGTCGCGGACATGGCGGGCGTCGTCCGGCGGCGAGAGGCCTCGGGGCGATGAGCGAGGGGGGAACGACCGACCGACCGGCGTCCGAAGTGCGGACCGACGGCGGCGCGCCCGAGGAGTCGGACGCCGACGACCCCGACTGGGAGATGGCCCCCGACTCCGAGGCCGAGTTCGAACCGGACGCCGACCGCCGGGAACTGCTTCGCGAGGTGGCCGAGGAGGTGTACGGCGACTCCTCGGAGAGCCGACAGCTCTCGGCCGTCCTCTACCGCGTGAGCGACCTGTACGACCCCGACGAGGACACCTCCCCCGAGGAGATATATCTGAACGTCCGGCACATCATGGACATCAAGGAGCAGGGCGGCCTGCGAACCGAGTAATCGCTTCACTTCCGCTTTCGGCGTGACGGCCGTTTCTCACACTTCGGCCTCGAACCCGCCGCACGTCGCGTCTGTCCCGACGTTCACTTTCACCGTGCACTCCACTCGTCGGCCGTCGTCTCTCGTCGGCCGTTCGCGAACCCGGCGCGACGGACGGCGTCGACGGACCGAGAGCGACCACTTTTCACCGTCGCGGCCGAGGGGCGAACGTGGACGCCGAACAACACACCCTCGAGAACCCGTTCAACATGGACCCCGACTGCGAGAACTGTCCGGGCCTCTGCGACGTCCGCGAGAACGTCGCGCACGGGTACGGGGACGTGGGCGGGGAGTTCCTGTTCATCGGGGAGCGACCCAGCGAGGGCGCCGACCGGAACGGGATTCCGTTCACCGGCGAGTCGGACGAGCGACTCCAGCGCATCCTCGGCGACCTCGGCTTCTCGCGGTCGCCGCCGGACAGCGACCGGCCGGACCTCCAGAACGCCTTTCTCACCTACCTCACGCGCTGCCGGCACCCCGACCGGCGGCCGACCGACGAGGAGGTGCTCACCTGCGAACCCTATCTCAACGCCGAGGTGCGGATGATAAACCCCGAGATAATCGTCCCCGTCGGTCAGCGGCCCCTAGAGGAGTTGGCCATCGACTACACGACGCGCGCGCCGGACAGTTTCGACGTCGAAGCCGAGCACGCGACGACGATTCGCGGGCGCGGCTTCGAACTCGTCCCGATGCTGTCGCTGGACGAACAGACCGACGAGGACACCGAGGCGTTCGTCGACCACGTCCTCGAATCGGTGTTCTCGCGGGACTATCGGCAGACGAAGGGGCGGCGGAGTCGCTGAGGCGGGCGGCGAGCGACGGTTCGGTTTCGAAGCTCAGGTCCGCCAGTACGGCGTCGCCGTCTTCCTCGCTCGCCGCGCGCCGTACAGCACCGCTCCGGCGACGGCGACGAGGAGCGACGCGCCGACGAGGAGCGACCACGCCTCCGCGGCGAACAGCCAGTACAGGCCGGCGGCGACGCCGAGGAGGACCACGAGGGCGGCGCCGAGAGACGAGAGCGCGCGCGTGAGTCCCGAGGCGGCCGGTCCGTCCGTCGGCGGTCCGTCTCTCGGTCGGACGTTGTCGGTCCGATGGTTCGGGGGCACACCCTCCCTTGGGTCGGGGGACACTTGAACCGAAACGGCGAGTTGAAGGGTCGCCCTCTCCGAGGGTGGGACATGACCGTCGTCGTTCTCCTGGCCGACCCGCCGCGCCCCGGACTCGCGCTCTCCGAACTCGCCGCGACGAGTCCGCTGTCGGAGGCGGAGGCCGCGGACCTGCACGCCGCGATGCTGAAGGACGCGATGGTCGCCGTCTCGCGTTCCGGCGGCGACCTACTCGTGAACTACCCCGCCGAGGAGCACCTCCCGGAAGCCCACCGGAAAGAGGAGGGAACGGCGGAGGCCGAGATGCGCGCCCTCGCCGTCGACGCCCTGGAGGACCCCGACGAAGTCCGCTTCGAGGTGCAGGTCGGGTCGTCGTTCGACGCGCGCGCGGGGAACACGATACAGCACCTCCTCCGCGACGAGGACGTCGCCTCGGCGGCCCTCCTCCGCGGCGACGCCCCGTTCTTCACCCGCGCGAAGTTGGACACCGTGTCGACGAAACTCCGGACGAGCGACGTCGTCATCGGTCCGTCCAGCGGCGGGCGGTGCTACGTCGCCGGCTTCTGCGAATCCGTCGACTTCGCGGGGGCCTTCGAGGCGCCGGAACTGCAGACCGTCACCGACCGAGCGACGGACGCCGGACACGGCGTGGCGTTCGCGGAGTTCCAACCGACCGTCCGGACGGGCGCGGACCTGCTGACGCTCGTGCCGATGATTCGGGCGCGCTGGCGGGCGAGCAGTATCGTCCCCGGTCACACGGCCGAGTTCGTCGTCGAGGAGGGCCTCCGGGTCGTCGACGACGGGGGCGACCCGACGCTGGTCCGCGAGGACTGACCGACAGGCCTTAGAACGACCCCCGAGAAGCACGGTCCGTTGGTGGGATGGCAGAGTGGACTATTGCGCCGGTCTTGAAAACCGGTGGCCTTCGGCCTCCTGGGTTCAAATCCCAGTCCCACCGCATTCTGACGCGAGCACATCAGCGAGCACCGCGTAGCGTGTGCTCGCTCTCCCCGTGAGCGTCGAATCGAATACGCTGGCGATTTGAATCAGGGAGCGACGTGAACGGAGTGAACGAGCGACCGTGGTTCAAATCCCAGTCCCACCGCGTTTTGCGAGCGAAACCACACGCCGCAGTCTCGTCTGCGGCGTCCGCGTGAACGAGCAAACCGGAGACGGCTGGGATTTGAGCAGCGAGCAACGCGAAGCGTTGTGAGTGAGTTCAAATCCCAGTCCCACCGCATTCTGACGCGAGCACATCAGCGAGCACCGCGTAGCGTGTGCTCGCACTCTCCGACGTCACTCCACCGACAGGCGAGTCGCGACGTAGCGCAGACAGGAGTAGACGGCGAGGCCGCCGACGCCGGCGACGAGAACGGCTTCGCCGACGGCGAATCCGGCGCCGGTCAGCGCCCATCCCGCGAGCAGTCCGCAGGCGAGCGCCGCGGCGGCGAGCAGCAGGGGGGTTGACGCGCCGCCGGAATCGCGGCCGGAGTCGGGACCGGACGCGTCGCCGCGGTCGGACGAGGAAGGCGTCACGGGCCGACGTCGGGTCTCCGACGACAAATCCCTGCCGTCGGCGTCCCCGAGATGCGTAACGGCTATGGGTCGCCCTCCCAACGTCGAACCATGGACTGGCCACACGACCCCGACGGCGAGGAGGGAAGCGAGGGGATGCGGAAGTACGGGCAGGCGATCATCGCGAAGAAGATAGACGAGGAGGAGGACTTCCCCCTCTCGCGCGACGAGTTCGTCGAGGCGCACGGCGACGAACCGATTCGAATCGACTACCAGACGGTCGTCCCCCTGCGGGACATCTTCGAGAACGTCGAACAGGAGGAGTTCGACGCGTTCGTCCCGTTCCACAAGGCCGTCGGACGGGCGATGCGCGAGTCGGGCTACTGGTTCTACGAGGGCGCCGACCAGTTCGTCAGCGGCAAGAAGAGCGCCTGAACGACCGGAAAGCTATCGCTCCGGCGCCGGACGCTCCCAGTCGCGCACCGCGTCGCCGTGCACCTCCGCCATCACCTTCTCCTCTAAGAGGTTCACCGCGACGCTGTTTGCCCCTTCGGGGATGATGAGGTCGGCGTGCTTCTTCGAGGGTTCGATGAACTGCTCGTGCATCGGCTTCACCGTCGAGAGGTACTGGTCGATGACGCCCTCCAGGTCGCGCCCGCGTTCGATAACGTCGCGTTCGATTCGGCGGAGGATGCGCACGTCGGCGTCCGTCTCGACGTAGAGGCGCAGGTCGAACATCTCGTTGACGTCCTCGTCGTACAGCGCGAGGATACCCTCGACGATGATGACGTCCGTCGGTTCGACCGTCGTCGCCTCCTCCTTGCGGTTGTGTATCTCGAAGTCGTACACCGGCATCTCGATGGGTTGCCCTTCCAGCAGCGTCGAGAGCTGTTCTCGCAGGAGGTCCCACTCGAACGCCGAGGGGTGGTCGTAGTTGACGTCCTCGCGTTCGGAGAGGTCGAGGTGGCTCAGGTCCTCGTAGTAGTTGTCGATGGGGATGCGCGTGACGGACTCGCCGACGTTCTCCGTGATGAGTCGCGCGACGGTTGTCTTGCCCGCGCCGGTCCCGCCAGCGATACCGATGACGAACGACGGGATGGTCATCGGTGGAGAACGCGTCCGCGCCGATTTGAGCGTGGCGGTTCGCCTCCGAAACGTCTCAGTTGCTCCCTCGTGTGTCAGTAACAACCACCAACGTTTCGCGGGTGTCAAACGTGCGAATTCGAGTCATTTTGGCGAACCGAAGGGTAGATTTATAAACGGTAACTGCCTTTGCGAGTCACATGGCACGTGATATCGTACGGCGTGACTTTCTGAAAAGAGCGGGTGCGGCCGGGGCAGTCGGCGTGGTGGGGCTGTCGGGATGCATCGGAAGCCCGGACAACGGCGGGACCGAGACGCAGGGCGAGACCGAGACCGACGCCGGGTCGGGTACCGACGGGGGCGGCGAGACCGAGACCGAGGGTAGCGGCGGCGGCGGCAGCGGCGACGGACCGGACGGACTGGTCGTCATCGGCTACCCCGAGAGCGGGATTCAGCTGTTCCGCGACTACTACAGCCAGTCCGACGGGGCCGAGGCCATCCTCATCCCCGACGGCCTGCGCGACGGGGCGCTCCCGGCGCAGGTCGGCAACGACATGGAGAACGTGACGGGGACGGCGCCGGCGGCCGGCGGCCCGAACCAGGAGGCGTTCGTCTCCCTCTTCCAAGAGGAGTACGGCTCCGCGCCCGGCGTGTTCACCTCCCAGTCGTTCGACTCGGCGGCCATCGGCATCCTGGCGAACGCCGCGGCCGGCGAGAACAGCGGCCCCGCCATCAAAGAGCAGATGCGTCGCATCGCCAACCCCGGCGGGATGGAGGTCGGTCCGGACAACTTCGTCGAGGGCGTCGAGGCCGCCGCCAACGGCGAGGACGTCAACTATCAGGGGGCCTCCTCGTCGACGAACTTCGACCAGAACGGCGATCCCGCCTCCGCGGCGTACGCCATCTGGGAGTTCGAGGGCGTCGACTCGCAGTCGACCACGACCATCGAGACGCAGTCGTTCCAGGGGCAGAACCCCAACGGCGCCGGTCCCGCGGCGGACAGCGCGCCGGGCGGCAGCGACCGCGAGATATCGCTCGGAATCCTCCTGCCGGAGACCGGCGACCTCGCCTCGACCGGCCAGCCGATGATTCAGGCCGCGCAGATTCCCGGCATGCTGGTCAACGACGCGAACCCGGCGGGTCTGTCCGTCAATCAGCAGATAGAGGACACCCAGACCTCGCCGAGCGCGGGGGTCTCCGCGGCGCAGTCGCTCGCCAGCGCGGGCGTCCCGTTCGTCTGCGGGACGGCCTCCTCGGGCGTCAACGTTCCCGTCTCCCAGCAGGTGTTCATCCCCAACGAGATGATCGGCTGCTCGCCGTCGTCGACGGCGCTGTCGGTGTCGAACCTCGAGGACAACGACTACATCTTCCGGACGGCGCCGTCGGACCGCCTGCAGGGCCGCGTGATGGCGCAGGTGATGGCCGAACGGCTGAACGCCTCGACGGTGTCGACGCTGTACGTCAACAACGACTACGGTCAGCAACTCTCCGAACGCTTCTCCGGCGTCTTCGAGGACAGCTTCGACGGCGAGGTACTCACGCAGGTGGCGTTCAACATCGGCGAGTCGTCGTACTCCTCGGTCATCGAGTCGGCGCTGTCCGGGTCGAGCAACTGAGCCGGCCGAAATCAGATTTTTTGCGTCCACTCCGCGAGCGACGGCGTTTCGGCGGGGCCGTCTGGAAACTCGTTCCCTCGACAGAAGATACTCGTACTGTCGAATAGACGACCACTCGATGAAGCGCCGCGCCCTCCTCTCCGCGCTGAGTTCTGCCTCGGTCTTCGGGACCGCGGGCTGTCTATCGGATTCGAACGGTTCGACCCCCTCGTCGGGGGCGACGAGTACGGCGACCGGAATCCCATCGACGACGGGAACCGAAGCGTCCACGCCGGCAGCGACGGAGGCGAGCACGCCCCCCGAACCGGACGACCGAGTCGGAATCGGCGTCCTGAACGAGACCGAGACGGCGCACACCCTCTCGATTCGACTCGCGGACGCCGAGAGGGGGACGGAAATTCTCGCCGAGACGCTCGACGTCCGCGACGGAATCCATCGAGGCGTCGACGGGAGCGAAGTCGGCGAGGGGACCTACAGTGTCGTCGCCGACGTCGACGCCGGCGCGACGCTGGAGTACGAGTGGCGCGTGACTCCGCAACTCCGCCAACTCACCTTGGTCCTCACGGAGGATGGCGGACTCGAACCGCGCCAACGAGCGACTGCAGACGTCGACGACGACCTCCCGTACACCGTCGACGGTGCGTCGAGCATCCACGCGCCGCCGCACGCGGAAGTGAGGAACGACGGCGACGCGGACGCCGTCTTGACCCTCGCACTCGAACGCGAGGGCGAGCGGTTCTTCGAACACGCATTCGAGGCGACGACCGACCGGGAAATCCACACGCCGCCGCTCGTCGCCTCCGCGGGGACGTACGACGTGGTCGCGGAGGCCGACGACGGCCGTCGGGCGACTTACGAGTGGGAGATACCCGAGAACTATCACTGGCCGCTGTTGGCCGTCCTCGTCGACGAGGACGGCGTGCTGAGAGTCGGCTGTTCGTTCTCACGGGAGGCGCCCGTCTCGGTGGAGAACCGCGACGGAACCGACCGCGAACTCACGCTCCGACTCAGTTCGGGAGGGGATATCGTCGCCGAGGCGACGGAGTCCGTGCCGCCCGGCGGCCGAATCATCGCGCTCGATACCCCTATCGGCGGCGAGTACGAGTTGCACGCGGAGACCGCCGAGGGAACGGCCACGGCCGACTATTCGACGTGTTACTGTTACAGCACGGATACGAGGGTCAGAATAGACGAGGGAGTTCCGAGTATCGACTCGCCTCGACTCGTCTGTGAGTGACTCTACCGAAGGGGAAGCGGCACCGGGTCGGGCTACCCGCCGAGGAAGTCCCGGCGGACCTGCTCGTCCTCTAAGAGCGCCCGGCCGGAGTCGACGTAGCGGTTCTCGCCGTTGGCGAGGACGTAGCCGCGGTCGCAGCGCCTGAGCGCCTCCTTGGCGTTCTGCTCGACCATCAGTACCGCGGTGCCGGCCTCGTTTATCTCGTCTATCTTGTCGAACATCTCCTCGACCAGGTCCGGCGCGAGGCCGGCCGACGGTTCGTCGAGGAGGAGCAGCGACGGGTCGAGCATCAGCGCGCGACCCATCGCGAGCATCTGCTGTTGCCCGCCGGACATCGTGCCGGCCTTCTGGTCGTCTCGTTCCTCTAAGATGGGGAAGCGCTCGAACACCATATCGAGAGCGTCCTGCGGCACCTCGTCGAGGATGTACGCGCCCATCTCCAGGTTCTCGCGGACCGTGAGCGAGGCGAACACGTTGTCGTTCTGCGGCACGTAGCCGATTCCCTCGTGGATGATGTCTTCGGGCTGTAAGCCGGTGACGTCCTCGCCCTCGAACGTCACCGTGCCGCCCATGAGGTTGGTGAGCCCGAAGACGGACTTCATCAGCGTCGACTTGCCCGCGCCGTTGGGGCCGACGATGGTGACGTACTCGCCGTCGTGGACGTCCATGTCGACGTCGGTGAGAATCTGTAAGTCGCCGTAACCCGCGTCGAGGTTCCGGACGCGGAGCAGTTCGGCGCCCTCGCTCTCGGGCGTCGACTCGGCGGTGGCGGCGCCGGCCGACGAGTCGGAGTCGGGCGACTCCGCGGCGTCGGTGTCGGCAGCGTCGGCGTCGGTGCTCATACGTTCCCCCCGAGGTACGCCTCGATGACGTCCTCGTTCGATTTGATGTCCGCGGGCGTCCCCTCGGTGAGGACGCGCCCCTGGTGCAGTACGATGACGTGCTCGCAGTTCTCCATGATGAGGTCCATGTCGTGTTCGACCAGGAGGAAGGTGTAGCCCTGGTCTTTCAGGGCGTGGATGTGTTCGAGCAGGCGCTTCTCCAGGGAGGGGTTGACGCCCGCGAACGGTTCGTCCAAGAGCAGCATGTCGGGGTCCGTCAGGAGCGCCCGCGCCATCTCCAAGAGTTTCCGCTGCCCGCCGGAGAGGTTGCCCGCGTACTCGTCGGCGATGTGGTCGATGTCGAAGAACTCCAGGACGTCCCAGACCCGGTCGAGGAGTTCCTCCTCCTGTGCGATGACGTCGTCGCGGACGCCCGGCGTCACCGACCGCCAGAGCTTCTCGCCGCGCTGTCCCTTCGGCGCGAGCATCATGTTCTCCAAGACCGTCATGTCTTCGAGTTCGCGCGCTATCTGGAACGTCCGGACGAGCCCCTTGTTCGCGATGGCGTGCGGTTCCATCCCGGTGATGTCCTCGTCGTTGAACGTCACCGTCCCCTCGTCGGGCGTGAGCATGCCGGTGATGAGGTTGAACGTCGTCGACTTACCGGCGCCGTTCGGGCCGATGAGCCCCGTCAGCGTGCCGCCCTCGACGGAGAACGACGCGTCGTCGACGGCGGTGATGCCGCCGAAGGACTTTCTGAGCCCCTCGACTTCGAGCGGGCGCTCCGCCGTCACGTTCGGTCCGCCGCCGCCCAGAATGGGCGCGTCGGCCGGCGGTTCGGTCGCGTTCGGTCCCGTCTCGGTCGCATTCGCGTTCGTGTTCGCGTCGTTCTCGGTCTTACTCATTGCGCTCGCCCCCGTCTCCGTCGTCGCTCTCCGTCCCGCCGTCCGTCGCGGCGGCCCGCGCATGGTTCGCCGTGAGCGGGATGCCCGCGGCCGTCTCCTTGCGGTGGCCGAGCATCCCCTCGGGGCGGTTGTGCATCAACCAGATGAGCACCAGCCCCATCAGGACGAGCTGTAACTGTCGGATGCTGTCGACGGTGTAGTAGAACAGCGGCGCCGGGTTGAGATTCGAGATGAGCGGCGCCACGGCCGGGCCGAAACTCGACGGCGCGTTGAACGCCGGGAGCGCCGTGTCGACGAGGTTCTTGAAGTAGCGCGGCCCCTGGTACAGCACCGCCGCGAAGACGGCGCCGCCGAGCACGCTCCCCGTGTTCGACCCCGCGCCGCCGATGATGAGCGCTATCCAGACGAAGAAGGTGATACGCGGGCGGAACGTGTTCGGCGTCACCGCCCCCTGCGTCATGAACCAGAGGATGCCCGCCAGTCCCATCAGCGCGCACCCGAGCATGAACGACTTGATCTTGAACTGGTTCGTGTTCTTTCCGAGGGAGTTCGCCACGTCCTCGTCCTCGCGGATGGCCTTGAGGACGCGGCCGAACGGCGACTCGCCGGTGCGCTTCAACAGCCAGTAGTACGCCGCGACGAACAGGAGTAAGACGAGACCGTACACCAGTCCGTCGACGACCGGTTTCGGGTTGGTCGGGACGATGGCGCCGAACGCGTCGACGAAACCGAGGTAGGCGCCCCACAGCCCGAACGTCTCGAAGAACGCCTGTAGGGGGTCGGTGAAGTCGAGGATGAGCCCCGACCCGCCGCCGAAGCCGACGCGGTTGCCGAACAGGGTGAACTGCTGGAACTCCCCCGAGAGGAAGCTGAAGCGAACGATTTCCGACATCGCGATGGTGACGATGGCGAGGTAGTCGGCCCGCAACCTGAGCGCCGGCAGGGCGACCACGAGTCCGAGCAGTGCCGCGGCGACCATGCCGACGGCGATGCCGACGACGAGAGGGAGGCCGAGGCCGCCCACCTGCGCCGCGCCGCCGGACTGGTAGACCGGCTTCGACACCAGCGCCATCACGTAGATGCCGACGGCCATGAAGCCGACGATGCCGATGTTGAAGAGTCCGGTGTAGCCCCAGTGGAGGTTCAGCGCCAGCGCCAGCATCGCGAAGACGCCGATGTAGAACGTCAACACCGCGACGGTGTTGAGTTGGCCGCGCAGCGAGTAGCCGAGGCCGACCCCGGCGAGCACGTACGCGGCGTACAGCACCACGAGGGCGGCGACGATGAGGCCGGCGTCGCCGCCGGGCACTCGGTCCGCGAGGTCCTCGCGGACGCTCATGCGGTCGACCTCCCGCTGAACAGTCCCGACGGCTTCACGAGCAGGATGACGATCATCACGAAGAACGCCGCCGCGCGGGCGAACGCCGAGGGAATCCAGATGACCGACAGCGACGCCGTCAGTCCGATGACGAGGCCGCCCGCGATGGCGCCGTACACCGACCCGATGCCGCCGAGGATGACGGCCGCGAAGATCAGGAGGAGAAGCAGCCAGCCGTCGTTGAAGCCGAGCGTCCCCTTCCAGAGCACGAACATGTAGCCGGCGACGCCGGTGAGGCCGCCGCCGATGATCCACACCGCGCGGACGACCCGTTCGGTCGGGATGCCCGTGACGCGCGCGAGGTCCTCGTTGTCGGCCATCGCCCGCATCGCCTTGCCCAGTTTCGTCCGCTGGAGCAGGAGGTGTACGCCGAGCATCAGACCGCCGGCGACGACGACGAGCGTCAGGTCGTGCATGTTGATGCGGACCGCCCCGTCGACGAAGTACGCCGAGACGGCCGGCGGTTGCGCCGTCGTCCCGCGCACGTCCGACCCGAAGACGAACTGCATCATGTAGCGGAGCGCGAACGCGACGCCGATGCTCGTGATGAGCAGCGTGATGCCGTCCTCGTCGCGGATGGGCCGGAAGATGAACCGGTCGACCCCCAGCGAGAGGGCGATAGTGAACGCTCCGGCGACGACGAGGCCGGCCACGACGGCTATCGGCGTCCCCGTGATACCGATACCGAGCGCGCCGCCGAACACCGACCCGCCGGCGCCGACGAGCAGCAGCGACCCGATGTCGGCGCGCCCGAGGCCCGCCAGTAGGTAGGTCGTCCCCCACCCGGAGAACGCCCCCGCGGTGATGTAGTCGCCGTGCGCGAAGTTCGCGAAGTTCAGGATGCTGTACGTCATCGAGAGTCCGATACCCGCTAACCCGATTACCAGCCCACGCATGAGGCCGTCCCATACCAGTGACCCCACGTCACTGAATGCAGTCCGCCCGGAGGCGAGACCGGCGACGAGGTCTCCGAAGAGGAGAACCCCGACGATGGCCAGAAGAAGCGCCCCGGGTCTGTCGACTGCGAACCGGCGACCGCGTGAGTAGGTCTCAGCGATACCCATTGATAACTATCCTCACGGTATTTGCGGACGTGAAACGATGATAAGTCTTTCTTCATTCACCGAACACTGAAAGCGAGATTCACGGGCGAGCGAACGGCCCGAGCGAATCCGTCTGCACGGACGGTCACTCCCGGCGGCCGCCGGTCGCCGGGGCGGGCGGGGAGTAGTTCTTTCGCCCCGGAAGACGTATCGTAGTCGATGGATCACACCGACGAATGCGCGGTGCGCATCGGTCGTGCCGGGACGGACAGCGTCGACGTCCTCGCGGACCTGTGGGTCGAACTCGCCGACGACCAGCGGTCCTACCGCTCGCACCTCCGGGCCGACGAAAACCGCGAGCAGATACGCGAGGCGATGGCCCGGCACGCCGTCACCGGCGGCCTCCGCGTCGCCCGCGCCGGCGACGAAATCGTCGGGTTCGTGATGTTCAGCCTCGAACGCGGCGACTTCGAACAGGACGGCGTCCGGGGCGTCGTCCGCAACCTCTACGTCACGCCCTCCCACCGGGGCCGCGGCGTCGGGTCCCGACTCCTCGAAACCGCCGAGGCGGCGCTGGCCGACGCGGGCGCGGCGCGCGTCAGCCTCGAAGCGATGGCGCGGAACGACCGCGCGCGGCGGTTCTACGAACGGCACGGCTACGCCGTCCACCGGGTCGAGTTGGAGAAGGCGGTCGAAAGCGATACACACTCAAAGGAGGACTGACTACTCGGAGTCGCGCCAGGAGAGCATGGGCGGTTCATGCACTCGACTTGTAATCGAGACTTCGTGGGTTCGAATCCCACTCCTGGCTTACGAGCCGATCGCCTCCTCCCGAAAGCCGTCGACGGTTACTCCGAATCCACCCACACGTGCCGTATCTCGGCAAGCACTCCTTCTCGCTCGTCTCGCGCCTCCGCGATGAGACTGCGACCGGAGTCGTGGAGCGTGACTCCGACCGTCCTCGGGTTCGCGTCGGGCAGCGGCGTCCGTTCGAGAACCGTCGTCCGGCCGTCGCCCTCGTGGACCAGTCGGAATCGACCCCGGCGGAGTTCGGCGCGATAGTTCAGATACTCGTCGCTCGGCGGAGTCCGAGGCGCTCCGCCGAACTCGGTCGCCAGAACCCGTTCGAGTCGTATCCGCAGATCGTCGAAAGAGAGTCGCCTTCCGAACCACATCGTATATCGAGCCCAGCCACACGAGATAGAAAAGATACATAGTTGTGTACGAAACCCCTTCTTGTGTCTCTCGGTGCCTCGCGGCGACGCGAGAACGAAAGCGGTTCGAGTCGGTCTCCCCGTTGAGACGACTCAGCGGTCCTGAAACGCCTCTTCAGGAGACGTCCGCGAGTCGGCGAGAAGGCCACAGCTCGGAGGAAATTCACAACCGAGAGGTTCTTCTGCTTCGGCGTCGCCAGTTTCGACGCGCGATGGCACCTCAGGACCCGCTCAGTATTCGGCTCGTGACCGAAATATCACGACTGGAAGGTGTCGAACCGTTCGAACTCCCGCCGCTCGAAGACTACATCGACACGGAATCGCTCGACAACCTGTTCGGACGCCCGGACACGCCGTTCTACGAGGGCGAGGTCAGATTCCGCTACGCGGGGTACGACGTGACGGTCACGCACGCGGGCGAGTTCGATATCTCGTGAACGCGGACCCCCGGACCGACCGGGTCGGAGTCCGGGCTACTCTTCGGCCGCCTCGGCGGCGCTTCCGGCGGTATCGGCGTTCTGCGTGGTCCGAAGCTCCTCGTCCAGCAGCGACTCGAACTCCACCGAATCGTCGTCGTATCGCTCCCGGTAGGTAACCGCCAGTTCCCCTCGCTCCGTGAGTTCGTACAGGCCGCCGTTCTCACTCGGTCCGACCCGACGGACGAGTTCGAGCGACGCGAGTTTCGAGAGCTGGTTGTTGACGTACCCGCGGTTTCGGTCGAGTTCGAGCGCGAGATTCGCACCGACGTTCCGGCCCTCGCGTAGCCGGTCGAGAATCATGAAATCAGTCGGGCGAAGTTCCACTTTGAATCACTCACTAGTCCGATTAGGCTTCAAGGGGAAATATCTTTTCGACGATTCGGTTAGGTGAAATTAATTTCGAGGGCTCGCGCAACCGGGACCGGGCGCGCGTTCCCGCACGTCGACGTTGGGCTACGGCGGCCGCGCGACCGCGAGAGCGAACGGGGTGGAGATGTCGAGCGTTCGGTCGGGCGTACTGACCGGAAATCGGCGCGCTACAGGGATGCTACGTACAGTAGAGGCCGCCGGGGGGAGGCGGCCTCGGGAGGGCCGAACGTCGGCGGGGAGTCCGACGGGCCGCGGGAGTGGGGGTGGGGGAAAGGGGTCCGCGGTGTCCGTCCCGTCGGTTCGGGCGGGCGTTCTCTCCTACGGCGGCGTCGTATATAACCACGGCGTATACTCAAAGAACCGTTTGACCGACCGCGACGGGCGGTGTGCGGCGAATCAGCGCGAGGAGTCGTTCTCCCGCGGCGCGAGGAGGATGAGCGCGCCGGGGATGGAGAGCGCGACGAGTTTCAGCGGGTTCTGTCTGATGTCCACGTCCGGGTCCAGCGGTTCGCTCTGCACGTCGGTGATGCGGAGACACGAGTAGTAGACGGTGACGTGCGTGACGACGTAACCGAACAGGAACGGGACGACGAGCGGGTAGGTGAGCCCCACCTGCGTCGCCAGCAGGTCGAACAGGATGGCCGTCGCGGAGGCGACGGCGACGAAGTCGCCCACCTGGAGGGTGACGCCGGTGAAGGCGGTGACGAGCGAGTCGATTCGGGAGGACGTGTACGGCGTGTAGACGAACGCGGTGAACACGCTCACGGCGACCAGACCGGCGCCGAGGAACAGTCCACCAACGGGGTACACGTACTCCATCTCGTTCGCGCGGAAGACGCGGGGGGGTATAGCTCTATCTTCCCGACTATCAGAACTGAAGATAGGTAGTTCGAAGCGGGCGGTTCGATGCGCCCTCGCGGCCGTTCAGAGGACGTTCGATGCGGAGAAGAACGCCAGCGTCCCGGTGAAACCGTCCGCGGTCCCGGCCCCCTCGGCCGCGTCGGTCGGGTCGTCCGAAGCGTCTGACGACGGTTCGTCTTCGGTCGGGGTTTCGGTCTGCGTCTCGGTTTCGACTTCGGGTCCGGTCTCGACGGCCGCCTCGGCGGCGTCGCTCGACTCCTCGGAGGCGTTCCGCGCGTCGTCGGAGGCCTCGGACGCGGGTTCGTTCTCCGCTTCCGTCTCGGTCTCAGTGGGTGTCTCGGTCGGCGCGTCCGTCTCCGTCGTTTCGGGTGCGGCCGAGTCGGTCGGCGTTGCAGTGTTCGTCGGCGTTTCCGAGTCGGTCGGCGTTGCAGTGTTCGTCGGCGTTTCCGAGTCGGTCGGTGTCGCGGTGTCTGTCGGCGTCTCCGAGTCGGTCGGTGTCGCGGTGTCTGTCGGCGTCTCCGAGTCAGTCGGCGTTGCGGTGTCCGTCGCCGTCTCCGAGTCAGTCGGCGTTTCGACGTCGGACGGCACCGGCGCGTCCGTCACCGGAGCCCCCGTCCCCGCGTCGGTGCCGGTGGTCGTGCCGTCGCCGGCGTCGGCACCCGGTGTAGTCGAGCGGTTCGTCTCCTCCGCGTCGCTCCGACCGGGGGCGTTCGCGGAGTTACC
The DNA here is from genome assembly GCF_031624635.1 of Halogeometricum sp. S3BR5-2. NCBI lineage: Archaea > Methanobacteriati > Methanobacteriota > Halobacteria > Halobacteriales > Haloferacaceae > Halogeometricum > Halogeometricum luteum. Next base: position 926,481 of record NZ_JAMQOQ010000002.1, read on the forward strand.
CGGCGCCGAACTATCGCCGTCGTCCTCGTCGTCCCCGTCCCCCCCGTCGTCGTTCCGGTCCGAGTCTCCGGCGTCGTCCCGCGGGTCCCCGTCCGCGGCGGGGGACTCGGAGGCGTTCCCGGCGGTGCGGTTCCCGACGGTCGCGTTCTCGGCCGTGAGGTTCCCCGTCGTGCCGTTGCCGACGGTCGCGTTTCCGGCGGTCGCGTTGTTCTCACCGGCGAGTCCCGGCGCCCCCGTCGCGTTTCCGGTCGCGTTCGACCGGTTGCCCGCCCCGGGAGCGTCGCTGGCGTTTCCGACGGTCGCGTTTCCGCAGGGGCCGACGCCGGACCCGGCGCCGCCGGAGGCGTTCGCCGGCCCCGTTAGGGAGCCGTTTCCGGACGCTCCGGAGCCGTTTATGCTCCGGTTTCCGCCGTTCGCGGCGGCCGAGCAGGTGTCGTCGTCGACCACCTTGCTCTCGTTGACGACGTCCCCCGGGGCGAGGCCGTTACCCGCGTCCGGGCCCGAGATGTCGCGCGCCGCGGCGGCGGCGCTCGCCGCCGAAATCTCCTCGACGCCGTTTCGGAGCCGCGACAACCGCTCTCGGCCGATGTCGTTCGACCGCCGCGTCTTCGCGGAGAGGTCGGCCGCGGTATCCTCGGTCTCGTTCAGCATCCGCCGGACGGACCGGACCTCGGCGGAGAGGCGCGCCGCCTCCGCCCGGTAGCGGCCCTCCGAGATGTTCCCCTCGCGGCGCGCCGCCTCCAGTTCGCCTAACCGCTGTCGGAGGTCGGCCAACTGCCCGTCGATCCGGTTCAGTTGCCGCGAGACGACGTCCGCTTTCGACGCCTCGCTCCGCGACGTCGTGATCTGTACCTCGTAGGCGCGCTGTTCGAGTTCGCCGTCGATTTCGGCCTGCTGGACAGCGATGACGCCCGCGAGTTGCGCCCCCGGCGAGAGGCCGCCGGAAGCCCCCGCGGCGCCGTCGCTCGCGTTCCCCGCCGACCCTCCGGTCGCGTTGCCCGACGATGAGGTCTCGGAGGCCTGAGAGGCGACCGCGCCGGGACTCGCCGTCCCATCGGTCGGCACGGTCGCCGCCGCGGTCGCGACCCCGAACGGGGTCGCAGTCACGACGAACAGTAGCACGGCGATGACGGCGACGCGTCTCATTCTGTCTCCTCCTTCCGGAGCCACCCACGTATAATCCGCCGACGCTCGCGTCGGATTGGCCCGAATCAACGACGTTTCACGGTCGCCGCCGTCTCCCGATTCCGCGTCTCGCCGCCCCCCGTCTCGGGTGAACAGTCGAAACATATTTATCCATCCTCCCGGTCGGCGTCCGCGTCGGGGAGTACGAGGACGTTCTCCCGGCCGAGGCGGAACGCGTCGAGTTCGTCCGCCTCGCGCATCCGGCGGACGACCTGACTCGTCTTCGCGTCGGTCCAGTCGAGCGTCTGGGCGACCTCCTGTTGCTTCAGACGCCCCCCTTCGTGCTCCATCAGCGCGAGGACTCGCTCCTCGTTGCTCAGAAGTTCGTCCTCCCACGGCGGCGTCCCGCCGTCCGCCCCCGGCGCGGCGGCCGTCGACCCCTCCTCGGGGTCCGCTCCGGTCTCGGGGGAGTCCTCCCCGGGGGCGGTGGCGCGGTCCGTTCCGGCCGGCGCCGATTCGGCGTCCGCCCCGGCCGGCCCGTCGCGCGCCGGTGCGGCGGCGGCCTCGGTACGGGTCGCGGCGCCGGTATCGGCGCCGTCCGCCGGGTCGTCTTCCCCCCGTCTGCGGTAGAGCGCCCAACCGCCGCCGACGACGGCCGCGGCGACCAGCAGTCCCGCCCCTCCGAGCCACAGGTTCGAGCCGTCCCCACCGGCCGGCGAGAGGCCGCCGCCCTCTCCGCCCGCCGTCGCCGGCCCGTTCGTCGTTACGCCCGCTCCCGCCTCCGCCTCCGCGGACCCCTGCGCGGCGACGACCACGGAGGGTTCGCCGGGGCCGAAGTCGAGCGGCCCGTTCCAGACGACGGTCCGCGTCCGCTCGTCGTCGGGCGCCGGCGCGGCGTCCTCGACGACGTACCCCTCGGGCCACGTCACCAGAAGCGACGTCTCGTCGTCGAGGAACAGTCCCCGGAGGGCGTCGCCGGCGCGGATGCTGTCGCCGTCGACGACGGCGAAGTTCACCCAGACGAACCGGTACGTGAGCACGCCGTACTCCTGCGGAAGCTGCTGTCTGGAGGCGCTGACGCTCACGTTCTCGATGGCCATCTCGCGCCCGGTGGCGTTCTCGGCCGTCGCGGCCGTCGACTGCATCCGGCCGCGGAACTCCGAGGAGTACTCCGACCCGTCGGCCTCCACGTCGCGTCTGACCGACTCGAACGCCGTCGTCGTGTTCTCGTCGTCGAGGAGGACGCGGTACTCCACCGCCCACTCGGCGGTGCCGTCCTCGCGGATGTCGATGCGGAGGGAGACGTCGTCGGGGGCGAGTTGTGTCCCGGCGATGGTGCGCGTCGACTGGCCGGCCGCCGGTGCCGCCGCCGCGCCGACGAGGACGAAGAACAGGACCAACCAGAGGACGCAGATACTGCGGGAAACGAGACGACTCATTCGGCGGTACCCACGGCTCCCTCCGACAAACAACTTCCGAGTGCGACCGAGAACTATCCGATTCGACACATCTTCGCCCGGTCTCGCCGCCGTTTCGCGTTCGGCCCCTGTTCCTGTCGTCGCCGCCCCGCCGCCGACTGAACGCGGTGAAGGAGACGGGCGCGGCGAGACTCGAAGCCCTCGGCCGGGGTCCCGTCACAACGTTTATGACACACAGCTCTCGTCAGTTAGACGCCATGCCCGAATGTCAGAACTGCGGTTCCTTCGTCACGACGGCGTACGCCCGGGTCTTCGCCCCGGACGGCATGGACCGCCCGCGCGTCTGTCCGAGCTGTGAGGATATGGTTCGCGACGGCGCAGAGGTGAGAAAAGCGCGCTCGGCGCGGAACACCTGAGACGCCGCGTCAGGCGATTCGGTAGCGCTCGGCGTCCTGGTGGACGAGGCCCCGGTCGGACAGCGTTCCCAGGATGCTGTACAGGGAGATCTTCTTCATCTCCAACCCGTTCTGGAGGTCGGTCACGGACGACTCCCCTCGGACCGACAGGAAGAGGTAGACGAGCTTCGCGCGCGGCGATTCGAGTTCCGCGGGGACGGTGGGAACGGACTCGGAGTCGGCTCCGGCGGCGGGTCGCGGTTGAACAGTGCCTTGCATTGTTGTTGTCTGGTCGTCGGGTTCGACGATAATAAAACTCATCCACGTTGATTGTCGAACTCCCGCGAACCGAGTTCGGGCGCGGCGGGCGCCGAGACGGTCGTACGGCGAAACTGTAAGGATCGTTAGTAGTCGAACGGCTCCGTTCGGCGGCGTCCGTTTTCGACTTCTGACGAGAATCGGCGTCGATTCGGCCGTTGGACTCCGACCGGAAGCGGAAGGGGCGGGATTCGAACCACGCGAAGCCGTAAACCCGGGCGACCCGAGGGTCGCTGCCGGAAATTTATCGCTCTACCACTGAGCCACCCTTCCGTGTCGACGTACGCTACGCCCCGGTAAATAGGCGACGGCGCGAGCGGAGGACGGACGAGGGGGCGGAGAGCGGACCGCGCGGCGGACGGACCGAATCAGTAGCTACGGACTTTCGGTTCGTACGTCTTGTTCTCGCCCTCGAGGACGACCGGCCGGTACCACAGGTCGGGGCGGCCGTCCTCCCACGACAGCATCGTGTGCTTGAGCCACACCTCGTCGCGGCGTTCCTGGTTCTCCCTGCGCCAGTGGGCGCCGCGGAACTCGTCGCGGGCCAACGCGCCGAGCGTGATGGCCTCCGCGAGGTCGAGGACGTTCCGCGTCTCGATGGTCTGGATGAGGTCGGTGTTGAACGTGCTCGACTTGTCGGCGACGTACACGTCCTCGTACTTCTCGCGCGCGTCGCGGATGTCGCGGAGCGCCTGCTTCAGCCCGGACTCCTCGCGGAACACGTTCACGTTCCGCGTCATCGACTTCTGCACGTCGGCGCGAATCTCGGCGTGCTGTCGTCCTTCTTCTTTCTCCAGGAGCGACTGGACGCGTTCGCGTTCGACGTCGAGGGCGCGCTGGACGTACTCGTCGGGCGAGAGCGACCCGCCCGAGGAGGCGGCCGTGCCGCCGCTGCCGTCCGCGACGACGTCCTCGCCGGGCGCGGAGACGTCGCCGGGTTCGACGGGCGTGTCGACCTCGCCGACTTCCCAGTCGCCGCGCTTGCCCGTCTCTATCTTCGCCGTCCCGAGGTCACCGCCGGCGGCGTGCCGGCCTGCGCGCTTGCCGAAGACGGTGAGTTCCGGGAGGGCGTTGCCGCCGAGGCGGTTCGACCCGTGGACGGACGCGCAGGCGCACTCGCCGGCCGCGTACAGCCCCGAGATGCACGTCTCGCCGTTCTCGTCCGTCTCGATGCCGCCCATCGCGTAGTGCTGGCCGGGCTTGACCGGCATCGGCTGTTCGAGGGGGTCGACGCCCTCGAAGTCCTCCGCGAGGTGGACGATGTTCTCCAGTCGGTCGATGATGCGCTCCTCGCCGAGGTGGCGCATGTCGAGGTGGACGTACTCGTCCTCGATGCCGCGCCCCTCGTTCACCTCGGTGAGTTCGGCGCGCGAGACCACGTCGCGGGAGGCGAGTTCGCCGTCGTTGTTCGCGTAGCCGTGCTCGAACATGAAGCGCTCGCCGTCCTTGTTGTAGAGGATGCCGCCCTCGCCGCGAACCCCCTCGGTGATGAGGACGCCCGTCGAGGGGAGCGTCGTCGGGTGGAACTGGATGAACTCCATGTCCTCCAAGGGGACGCCCGCGCGGTAGGCCATCGCCGGCCCGTCGCCGGTGTTGGCGACGGCGTTGGTGGTGTGGTCGAACACCTGACCGGGGCCGCCGGTGGCGAGGATGACGCCGTCGCGCGCGTGGAAGGCGTCGAGGCCGCCGGATTTGATGTCGTAGGCGACGACGCCGTGACAGTCCCGCTCGGTCGGGTCCTCTTCGTCGGAGACGGCGAGGCGGGTGACGTACCACTCGTCGTACACCTGGATGCCCCGCTTGACCAACTGCTCGTACATCGTGTGCAGGAGCTGATGGCCCGTCTCCGCGCCCGCGTACGTCGTCCGCGGGAACGACATCCCGCCGAACGGGCGCTGGCTCATCCGGCCGTCCTCGTCGCGGGAGAACGCCAGCCCCCAGTGCTCCAGTTGGATGACCTCCTCGGGACTGTCCTGACAGAGCGTCTCGATGGCCGGGGCGTCGCCGAGGTAGTCGGACCCCTTCATCGTGTCGTAGGCGTGCTGCTCCCAGGAGTCGCCCTCCCGGAGAGCGGCGTTGATGCCCCCCTCCGCCGCGCCCGTGTGACTGCGGACGGGGTGGAGCTTCGAGACGATGGCCACGTCGGCCCCCTCTTCTTGTGCCGCGATGGCCGCGCGGAGACCCGCGCCGCCCGCGCCGACAACGATAACGTCGTGTTCGTGCATGGTGTGAGTGTTTGTCGTGGGTTAGGACTGGCTGAACTTATGCTGCCCGTTCACCAGAACTTCAGGTTGTTCTTGACCGCCTCGCGCTTCAGCTCCTGGATGTGCTCCGTGAGCGGGATGTCCTTCGGGCACACCTCGGTGCAGGAGAACTGGGTCTGACAGCGCCAGACGCCGTGTTCCTGCTCCAGAATCTCCATCCGGTGTTCCTTCATGTCCTCGCCCTCGCGTTCGTCCATCGTGAAGCGGTACGCCTTGTTGATGGCCGCGGGGCCGAGGTACTTGTTGTCCCCCGCCGCGATGTTACACGAGGACGCGCACGCGCCGCACCAGATGCAGCGCGTGGACATCTTGATCTTCTCGCGGTTCTCGCGGGACTGGAGCTGTTCGCCCTCCGGGAGGTCGTTCGTCTGGAAGTACGGTTCGACCGCGTGCATCTGGTCGTAGAAGTGCTCCATGTCCACGACGAGGTCCTTGACGACCTCCTGGTGGGGGAGCGGTTCGATGCGAACCGGCTCTTCGAGGTCCGACAGTTGGGTCTTGCAGCCGAGCCGTTGACGGCCGTTGACGAACAGCGCGTCCGACCCGCAGACCGCCTGCCGACAGGAGTGTCGGAAGGTGAGACTGGAGTCGTACTCGTCGCGGGCGTACATCAGCGCGTCGAGGACGGTCATCCCCTGGTGGTACGGGACGTGGAACTCGTCGAACCGCGGTTTCTGTTTGCCCTCGACTTCGGGGTCGTAGCGGAACACCTTCAGGAGGTAGGTGTCGTCCTCGCTGGACGCCTTCTCGGCCTCTTCGGCCTCCTTCTGGCGGTCGCGCTCGGCGGCCCGGTCGCGCTTCTTCTGCATGCGCGCCTGCTGTGCGGCCGACTGGGACTGCGACTGCGATTCGGTGTCGGCGGACGATTCCTCTTCGGTTTGTTCCGGAACTTGCGTGCTCATGTTAGAAGGGGAGGAGACTGATTCCCGCCCACGCGTTCGCCGTTCGGACGCCCTGTACGATCAGGAGGAGGCTGGCGGCGACCAGCGTCCACTTCACGGCCGTCTTTCGCGTGCCTTCGAGTCCCTGGTTCACCAAGGCGTTGAAGACGCCGTTGACGCCGTGGAACGTCGCGGTGACCAAGAACAGGATCATCAGCGAGTAGTAGGTCCACTGCTCCATCCGCGCCGACGACATGGCGAAGGTCACCTCGTCCGCGTGGTGGACGAAGTGGAGGAGGAAGAAGTGGAAGGCGAGCACTATCACGAGGAACACCGCCGTGATGCGCTGCCAGAGCCACCGCCTCCCGCCGCGCTCGAACGAGGAGTAGTGTTCCGCCATCGTCAGAACACCCCCGCGAGGAACGTCGGCACGCTGGCGACGACGATAGCGCCCGTCAGGGCCAGCGAGGCGTAGAAGCTCTTGTCCTGTGCGTGAAGCCCCACGCCGAGGTCGACGAGGAGCAGGCGGAGGCCGTTGAGGATGTGGAAGACGGCCACCGCGAGGAGGCCGACTTCGAGGATGCGAACCACAAGCAGACTCTCGAGAGTCTGGATGGTCTCCGTGTACGCCGCCGCGCCCGTCAGCGCCGTCGAGAGGACGGCGATGTGGGTGAAGAGATATCCCACCAGCACCCAGCCGGTGAACTTGTGGAAAATCCAGGCCCACATCCCCGCGGAGAACTCCTTCCATCGGCCGAAGTCCTCGATGAGGCCTCGATTGTAAGACTGACTCATGCTCCCTTGAGGCTCGGGAGCGCGGTAGTATAGAACTTACGTGTACGGCACGAGTCGCGAGAAAAGAATCGGCAGCCCGTGCCGCGAAGTCGGCGCGGCCGACCGGGTTCGTTTACCGCCGTGCGAGTACCGATTTCGGCGGCGCGGGGAGTCCTCGCGCTCGCTCCGTGGGCGCCGCTTCGACTCAGGCTCTGACGGTGTCGCCGTCGGGCGACTGCTCGCGTTCGACGACGCGGCGGACGCGCTCTTCCAGTTCGACGAGGTGACACAGCGGGTTGCCGGGGTAGACCACGGGGTTCTCCAGGACGCCGACCATCAGTCCGGTGAAGGGCGCTTCCACCGTCACGTTGTCGTCCTTGAACGGGTTGGTGATGGTGCAGATGCGGTCGCCCTCGTGGACCAACGCGCCGCGGTCGTAGTGCATGTCGACGATGCCGCCCGCGTCGGCGCGAATCCACGTCTTCTCGTTCTCGTCGTCGATGACCGTCCGCCACCCGGGCCAGCGGACGGCGGTGTCGTCGTACAGGCCGTACTCCGCGAACACGCTCTCGACGCCGGCCAAGGCCTCGTCGATTAGTTCGCGCTGGAAACGGTGGGCCTCGCCCATCTCGACGGTGATGGCGGGGACGCCCGCCGCCGTCGCCTCCGTGCGGAGCATCCCGTCCCCGCCCCCGCTGGCGATGATGACGTGCGAGCCGAACGCGTTGGCGAGGCGGGCGGTGCCCGCGTGTTCCATGTCGGCGCGGACGTGGAGCATGTTCGTCCGCCCGCGCGTGGACGTGTGGAAGTCGATGCCGAAGTCGCAGGGTAGGATGAAGTTGTCGAAGATGCGGGCGGCCATCCGCTTGGCGCTGGTCGAATCCTCCCGCCCGGGGAACGAGCGGTTCAGGTCGCGGTCGTAGATGGGGAGGTACCGCTGCTGGGCGAGGAAGCCGGGGACGTTCAGCACGGGCATGCAGACGAGCGTCCCCGCGAGGTCCGAGAGGTCCCACTCGTGGGCCACCTCGCGGACCACCTCGATGCCGTTGAGTTCGTCCCCGTGGGCCGCGGCGGTCAGAAACGCCGTCGGTCCGTCGCGCTCCCCGTTGATGATGGTGACGGGGATGCGCACCGGGTCGCCGAGATACGTCTCGCTGATACCGTACCGAACGTTCTGCGTCTCACCGCGTGCGACCTTCCCGCCGTTGTACGTGAAGGCCCCGTCGTCGCGCATACCCGGGTCTGGGTGAGGGACGTATATAAACACCCCATACCGCGCTTCCGACACGCGAACGTCCCTCACGGCGACGAGACACCGGCATATCTTTGAAACCCGCCTCTGTTAGGTTGCTGTATGTCTGACGACGGTGATTCGGTTCGCGTCGGGGTGTTGTCACTACACAACAGCAAGGAGACGAAGGCCATTTTGAACGCGGTCGACGACCTCGGCCACGAGGGCATCTGGCTCCGCCGGGAGAACACGGCGATCAGCGTCGAGGACGGCGACGTGTCGGTCGAACCCGAAGTCGACATCATCGCCAACCGCCTGCTGCTGTCGAACACCGAAGAGCCCGCCGAACTGCTCGGCCTCGCCACCACCTTCGAGCGCATCCGGCCGATGCTGAACGAACCGGCGTCGGTGCTCACCGCCGTCCACAAGTTCGCCACCGCCGCGACGCTCGCCAACTGGAACATCCAGGTGCCGGACGCGCTGCTGGCGCTCTCGAACGAGCGGCTGAATCAGGGGCGCGACCGGTTCGGCGACGTCGGCGTCTACAAATCCGCCATCGGAACGCACGGCGGCGGGACGTGGAAGGTCGACCTCACGACCCCCGTCAACCCGAAAGTCGGTAACCGGCAGGCGTTCCTACAGGACCTCATCGAACGAGACGAGAACGAGCACCGCGACCTGCGCGTCTACATCGTCGACGGCGAGGTCATCGGCGCGATGTACCGCTACGCCCCGGAGGGCGACTGGCGGACGAACGTCGCCCTCGGCGGCGACGTGGCCGACGCGACGGGCGAGATGCCGAAAGAGGCCAAGGAGACGGCGCTGTACGCCGCCGAGGTCATGGGTCTCGACTACGTCGGCGTCGACCTCATCGAGGGCGACGACGGCTGGTTCGTCCTCGAAGTCAACCCGACGGCCGGCTTCAAGGGGCTGTACAAGGCGACGAACCGCTCGCCCGCCCCGTACATCGCCAAACTCGCCATCGAACAGGCCGGCGGACGCGTCGAGGAGGACCGCGTGGCCGAACTGGCGGCGACGCTGGACGACTCCGAACCGGCGAGCATGCCGCGCGTCGACCCCGGACCCGAGGGCGAGTTGCCGCTCATCGGTTACATCGAGGAAGTCGTCGTTTCGGGCACCAGCGGGTCGACGCAGGCGCTGGCGAAGTCGGACACGGGCGCGACCCGGACGAGCATCGACACCTCGCTCGCGGCGAAAATCGGCGCCGGCCCCATCAAGAGTATGACGCGCGTGAAGTCGGGGTCGGTGAAGTCCGGGAAGGCCCGCCCCGTCGTCGACCTCGTCATCGGCATCGGCGGCACCCAGCACACCGTCACCGCCAGCGTCGAGGACCGCTCGCACATGGACTACCCGCTCCTCCTCGGCCGCGACATCCTCCAGCACTACCGCGTCGACGTGCGCCGCCGCGTCGACGAGGGCGGCAAGGACGGCGACGAAGAGGAGATGCTCGAAGAGTAGAGCGGTCTCCTCCGCCGGGAGCGACGCCCCTATGCCTCCGGGCGACGCACCCGACGGACATGGACCCGATACGGAACGACGACCGACTCGCCGAACTCGTCGCGGAGCACGGCGAACTCGCCGTCGAACCCGCCGAGGACGAGTTCGAGCGGTTCGTCGTCTCCATCGTCAACCAGCAGTTGTCGACGCAGTCGGCGGCCGCCATCCGGGACCGCCTGTTCGAGCGCTTCGAGGTGACCCCCGAGGCGATGCTGGCCGCCGAGGAGGACGCCCTCCGCGACGTCGGACTCTCCTCGCAGAAGATATCGTACGTGCGGAGCGTGGCGACGGCGTTTCAGGAGGACGACCTCACCCGCGAGGGTCTCGCGCACCTGAGCGACGAGGAGGCGCTCGCGCGCCTCACGGAGATTCGCGGCGTCGGGGACTGGACGGCGAAGATGTACCTGATGTTCGTCCTCGCGCGGGAGGACGTCTTCCCCGTCGAGGACCTCGGGATTCGAAAGGCGATGGCGAAGCTGTACGGCATCGACGAGGACGACCGGACGGCGATGGTCGACCGGGCGGAGGCGTGGCGACCCCACCGGACGCTCGCCTCGCGGTATCTCTGGCGGTCGGTGGACTGACCCCGGCTTCCACTCCGCTATCCGTCGTCGGCCATGTACTCGGCCCAGATGTACCGCGTCGCCAGCGACCGGTACGGCCGCCACCGCTCGGCGATATTCCGCATCTCCGCCCGCGTCAGGTCGCCGTCCTCCCCGTCTCCCTCCCCCTCCCCGTACAGGTCCTCGATGCCGCGCCGAACCGCGAGGTCGCCGAGGGGGAGCACGTCGTCTCGTTCCAGGACGAACAGGAGGAACATCTCGGCGGTCCACTCGCCGACGCCGGATATCTCGGTGAGCGTCTCGACCACCTCCTCGTCCGAGCGGTCGGCCAACGCCTCCCGCGAGAAGTCCGACTCCCGGAAGGCCCGCGCCGCGTTCCGGACGTACTCCACCTTTCGCGCGGAGAGTCCCGCCTCCCGGAGCGCCGACTCGTCGGCTTCGAGTGCGCGTCCGGGCGTCACCTCCCCGCCGAGCGCCTCGAACACGCGCTCCGTGACCGCCGCGGCGCTGGCCGTCGAGACGCTCTGGTAGGCGACGGCGACGACGATGCGCTCGAAGGGCGCCCATTCGCGTTCGGTGTAGGGGTCGTGTTCCTCGACCAGTCGCCTCATCACCGGGTCTCGACGGAGAACCACCAGGCTGTTGTCAGTCATCGTCCACTGGTCTGAATACGCGACGCTCTCGGGTATGACCTCTGGTCGAATCGCCCGGGAGGAGGGGTCACCCGTCGGTCACTTTGGCGACACATAGATCCTCGTCAGATACTACATAGTATTTATATTACCAGTATCGAAACAGAAGACTAGTGGCAGAAACTTTTTATTTAATGTTCCGCTCCTGATGTGATCCTATATCTCCGATTCAGACGATAAAATCCAATTCTATGGATAGTACTGATGGATGGACTGGTGTTCAATACTCAAGTACACTACGTGATTATATTATCCGTTCTAGGTAGTTCTGTCAGCTTTGAGAAAATATTATTTATCTGACAATCTTCGTCCCAGCCGGCGGTAGGAGAGAAAAATGGTAACGAAACTTCGCAAATCCATTCCACGAGAGATAGAGGACGAACTGCTCGGACGGGCGAACGTCGTCGGCGTCGGTCGCGGCCCGAAGCGGATCGACGGAAAGTCGCAGGGTGAGGAGACGATCGTCGTCTTCGTCTCGCAGAAGCTTCACAAGGAGGACCTGGACGAGGACGATATCGTCCCCGAGACGGTCTCGATCCAGGAGCAAGAGATCGAAACCGACGTCCAGGAGTCGCCGGGTGGGTTCTTCGCCCAGCACCGACAGCGACAGATGCAGACGTCCGCGGCCGGACAGTCCGCGCAATCGACGCGCTCGCCGCGTGCCGAAGCGGGACTCTCGAAACAGATGATGCGGGCGCAGGACGCCGCCATCCAGTTCGGCGAAACCCGAAAGGACCGCTGGCGGCCGTCGGTTCCCGCCGGTGTCTCGATCGGGAACGAGAACAGCAACTCCGCCGGAACGAACGGGACGCCGCCCCTCCGAACCGAGAACGGTGACGTCGTATTCCTGACGAACGCACACGTGGCCGCTCCGTTCGGGAACTCCGCTCCGGACGACGCGATACTCCAACCGGGCGTGTTCGACGGCGGGGTCGCCCCGGACGATACCATCGGCAGACTGTTGGAGGCGGTCGAACTGTCCGAAGAGGAGGATAACACCACCGACAGCGCGCTGGTCGAGATAACCGGCAACGTGGAGAACGACATCCTCGGCGTCGGGAAGCTACAGGGGTGGAAGACGGCCACGTACGACGTCGACCACTACAAGAGCGGGCGGACGACGGCGACGACGAGTTCGCGACTCGTCGCGCGCGACGTCACCGCACGCGTCAACTACGGGGCGGAGTTCTCCGAGCCGCTCACGTTCGTCGGGTTGGACGTGTTCGAGGCGTTCAGCGCGGCCGGCGACAGCGGGAGCCTCATCGGCGTCGAGGAGAGCGACGGGTTCCACGGTACGGATCTCCTCTTCGCCGGCAGCACCGCGTACACGCTCGGTATCCCGATGGACGCCGTCCAGGACGAACACGGCATCCTCGAACCCATCGAGGCGGAAGACGACGAAAACGGCGTCGGCAGCGCCGGTGAGGAGCAGGGTCAGCCGCAACTTCCCGGAGCCAACCCCGAGGGACCGCCGGAACTCGAACAGTCCGCCTCCTCGTCGGTCAGCGCCGAGTTAGAGGCGGAGGCACAGGCGACGTACACGGCGCTGACCGGATACGTCGCCGGGAACAGTACCGTGTATCGCTGGCACGGCGCGTGGAACCCCGGTTACACCGTTCACTACTCGGTTCGCCCGACGACGAACGGCCAGTTCATCCGCGGTTCGGTCTACTACACGTACAAAGACGGGGATGGGAACCTCTGGTACCTCGTTCAGATACAGAACCTCACCAGTTCGGCCAGCTACTACGACGTCCGCGCGTCGTACGAGTACAGCTAACGACAGCCATGGACGTACCACCGACCAATCCGAACGCGTTCGGCACGGTTCTGCCGGACGCGCAGTCGATAGCCCGAGAGCAGCCACAGCAGTCCGCCGAACAGCACGAAATCGAACGGATGCAACCCCAACAGATCCCACAGATGCAGCAACCCCAGGAACTCTCACAGCCGCAGATACAGTCCCACGAACAGCAGACGCAACCGCAGCAGCCCCAGCAGCAGATGCAACCGCAGCAACAGCCCCAACAGCAGATACAACCGCAGCAACAGCCCCAACAGCAGATGCAACCGCAGCAACAGCCCCAGCAGCAGCAACCGTCCCAGCAGCAACCGCAGATGCAGTCGCAGCAACAATCCCCGCAGCAGCAACAGCAGTTCCCGCAGGCGCAATCACAACAGCAGTCCGGACAGCAGACCGCTCCGCCGGACCCGATGCAGTTCGAGCAGTCCGGACAGCAACTCTCTCAGGGGCTGAACATCGAAGGCGTCTCGCCGCCCGGGTTCGACGCCGCTTCCATGGGGACGCAGTCGTCCGCCATCGAAGCCGGTGCCGAGTTAGAGGCGGAAGCGCAGGCGACGTACACGGCGCTGACCGGATACGTCGCCGGGAACGACACCGTGTATCGCTGGCACGGCGCGTGGCACCCCGGTTATACCGTCCACTACTCGGCTCGCCCGACGACGAACGGTCGATACATCCGCGGCTCCGTCTACTACACGTACAAGGACGGTGACGGGAACCTCTGGTATCTCGTCCAGATACAGAACCTCTCCAGTTCGGCCAGCTACTACGACGTCCGCGCGTCGTACGAGTACAGCTAACGCGAGTCGGTAGAGCGCGTCCGCTCCGGATGCCGAGGACGTGCGTCTCGGTTTCGGAGGACGGCTCGCCACCGGTCCGTCGGTGGAACGCACTACTCGCGTAAGGCGACAGCGACTGCCCGGCGTGCGACTGCGAGGCCCCCGCGCAGTGAGGGCGCTCGTAGCGTTGGTCGGAAACGGTCGCGGTCAGGCCGTGTCGTTCCCGACCGCACAGAGGCGGCGACGAATCGCCGCTTTCGCCGTCTCGCGGTTCTTTCCGTCTCGCTCGCGGGACAGTAACCGTTCGAGTTCCTCCGTCGTCGTCACGTCCGGGAGTCGGTCCCGGAGTTCGTGGACCGTGTACTGTTCGGGGTCGAACGTCGTCTCCGTCGGCTTCTCCTCTGCGACAGTCTCCGTCGATTCTGGAGGCGCTTCGTCGCCCGAGGCAGTGGGCGGTAGTGTCTGCGTGTCGGCGGCCGGTGGCGTGGGCTGCTCGGTCGAGAGCGCCGTCGCCAACTCGTCGGACGGGGGCAGCGACGGCCGGGCGGGCGGTGTCGACGGTCGATCCGACGGCGGTTCCGCGGAGGCGGGAGCTGCCGGTTCGGGAGACGGTGGTTCGGCGTCGTTCGGTGTTGCGGAGGTGGTGGCGTCGACACGGCCACCCGCCTCGATTTCCGTCCCGTCAGTCGGGACTCCGCGCCCGTCGTCGACGTCTCGCAGTGCCACCAGAACCTCCGGCGGCGGGACTAATCCGTCGACGCCGTGCACGCGCGGATATCGAGTGTCGAGAGCGGCGTTCTTCGCGGCTCCGTGCGGCGGGGCCGGTGGCGGGTTCGTTTCGAGAGCGACGGGGTTCGGGTTCATGATCGGGGGATGTCCGCCCCGTTCTCGGGCGGACGTCCGTAAAATCCGAACGACGGATCGGACCTGCGGTCGCCTAATCGGCGACGCACACGTCCGATTTCACGTGAACCTCGACGATGGGCGCGGCGACGCTCGTGAACACCAGCCATCGCTCGTCCCCGTCCTCGTAGGTTCCGGTCTGTACCAGTTCGTCGCGCTGTGCTCGCGTGTCGGTCCGCGGGAGATCCTCAGTCACGGTGCTCCTCCGTCAAAAGCCGGTCGTGTCGACCGTTAACCGAGTCAACCGAGTGTTCATCGTGCGAACCGATGACGTTAGTCATCACCCCTCATATCAGATAACGGGATATAGCTCTTTTTGTAAAATTTCCGTCTAGTTACTACTGTCCGAACTCCGACAGAACGGTCCAGTCGTTCGCAGAGTTCTCCTTCGACGCCCGGACGTCTTCGATTCTCTCGTCGTCGCCGCCAGCACGCGTTCGAACGTCGACTAGCGGCCATACCTCGCTGTCGGGCCGTGCGAACGGCGAGCGGCGGCCCGTCTGAACAACTACGAATAAACGCATTAAGAGTTTCAAGAGTACGCTAGGGAAACGTTGAAACGCCTCGCAACCGAGATTCCGGGTATGGAATTAGACGATATCAACACTATCACGGTTCTCGGTGCCGGTAACATGGGTCACGGCATCGCCGAGGTGGCGGCGCTGGCGGGCTACGAGGTGCACCTGCGCGACATCAACGAGGAGTTCGTGGAGAACGGCTACGACCAGATCGAGTGGTCGCTCGGGAAACTCGCCGAGAACGAGCAGATATCGGACTCCGACGCCGACGCGGCCCTCGAACGGGTGAGCACGTACGTCGACCTCGCGGAGTCCGTCTCGGAGGCCGACGTGGTGATAGAGGCCGTCCCCGAGCGGATGGACATCAAGAAGGACGTCTACACCGAGTTGGAGGCGGCCGCCCCCGAGGAGACGGTGTTCGCCACGAACACCTCCAGCCTCTCGGTCACCGAACTCGCCGAGGTGACCGAACGCCCCGAGCGGTTCTGCGGGATGCACTTCTTCAACCCGCCCGTCCGGATGCAACTCGTCGAGGTCATCTCCGGGGCGGAGACTTCTGAAGAAACGATGGACCTGATAACCGACCTCGCCGAGGCGATGGGGAAGACGCCCGTGCGCGTGATGAAGGACAGCCCCGGGTTCGTCGCCAACCGCATTCTGGTGCCCCTGATGAACGAGGCGGCCTGGATCGTCGAATCCGGCGACGCCACCGTCTCGGAGGTCGACTCCACGACGAAGTACGAGATGGGCCTCCCGATGGGGAGCTTCGAACTCGCCGACCAGGTCGGTATCGACGTGGGCTATCACGTCCTCGAGTACATGCACGAGGTGCTGGGCGACGCCTACGAACCCTGCCCGCTCCTCGAAGAGAAAGTCGAGGCGGAGAACCTCGGGAAGAAGACCGGGAAGGGCTTCTACGACTACGAGGACGGCGAGGGCGCGCAGGTGCCCACCGACGAGGTCCGCGAGGACGTCGCCCGCCGTCTGACGGCCGTGATGGCGAACGAGGTGGCCGGACTCCTCGGAAACGAGGTGGCGACCGTCGACGACGTCGACCGCGCGCTGAAACTCGGGGGCGGGTTCCCCGACGGCCCGGCGAAGATGGCCGACGACGCGGGTCTGGAGACGCTGGTCGAGACGCTCGACGACCTGCACGAGGAGACGGGCGCGGAGCGCTACGAGGCGGTCGACTACCTGCGCGAACTGGCCGAATCGGGCGATAACTTCCACGGGAGCGCCGACGAGGGCGACGGCGCCGACCCCTACGACTTCGAGAACGTCTCCGTCGAGGTGCGAGACGGGGTGGGACATCTCGAACTCGACCGTCCGCACCGGCTGAACACCATCAGCGACGACCTCATCGCGGACTTCTCCGACGCCGTCGACGCTCTCGCCGCGGACGACGGCGTGCGCGCCATCCTTCTCACGGGGGCGGGCGACCGCGCGTTCTCCGCGGGCGCCGACATCCAGAGCGCCGCCGGAAGCGCCGGCGACCCCAACCTCGGCGCGGAACTCTCGCGGCAGGGTCAGCACACGTTCGGCAAGCTCGAAGACTGCGACAAACCCGTCGTCGCCGCCATCGACGGCTACTGTCTCGGCGGCGGGATGGAGTTGAGCATGTGTGCGGACCTGCGCGTCGCCTCGAAGCGTTCGGAGTTCGGTCAGCCCGAACACGACCTCGGTCTCCTGCCGGGGTGGGGCGGCAGCGTCCGCCTCCAGCGCATCGTCGGCACCGGCCGCGCGAAGGAGATCATCTTCACCGCCGACCGCTACGACGCGGAGACGATGGCCGACTACGGCTTCGTCAACGAGGTGTACGACAACGACGAGTTCGACGAGGAGGCGTTCGAATACGCGAAGCGGTTCGCCGGGGGACCGCCCATCGCGCAGAAGTACACCAAGCGCGCGATGCACAGCGGATGGGACGACACGGACGCCGGCCTCGAAGTCGAATCGCAGGCGTTCGGCCTCCTCTTCGCCACCGACGACCTGATGGAGGGGATGACGGCGTTCATGGGTGACCGCGACCCCGAGTTCGAGGGCAAGTAAGAGACTCCCTCCCGCGGCTACTCCGTAACGGAATCTTTAAACGAATTAGCCCACCACGATAGAGTGCAGGCTCGGTTGGTGTAGTCCGGCCAATCATCTTGGCCTTTCGAGCCGAGGACCAGGGTTCAAATCCCTGACCGAGCATCCCCACCGTACTCTCGTCTCCCAATTTTCACACGTGGCATAGCACGAACCAAACCCTATGTCACAGGCCGAGTCGATTCACTCGACCTCAAACCCCGACCCCGTACCGCGATTGGCGTTCGTGTCGGACTCAATTCAGAAGTCGGCGGGCTCTTCGGGAGGTCTCGAACTCGAAGACTTCCCGTTCGTGACCGAAACGTCTTAGCCGACCGAGCGGCGTTCCTCGGCGTGTTCGTCCACGAACTCGCAGGTGCCGGAGCGCCGTTCGGCGACCGGACTCGAAGATTGGAGAAGACGCTCGCGCCGTCGCTCGAACGAGTCGTCGGAGCGCGTTCCTGAGATGGGGACGCTCGTACTCGACATCGAGACGGCGAGTCCGTTCGGCGAACCGCCCGAGAACGCGAACGAGACGGAGCACTACGAGTGGGTCGCCGTCGGCCTCGCGTACGCCGACGAACTCGACGAGACGCCGGAGACGGAGGTGCTGTTCCGTCGGGGCGACTGGGACGACGCGTACACCGTCGACCTCTTCGAGCGACTGTTCGAGTGGTGCGACGAACGGGCCGTCGACCGGGTGCTCACGTACAACGGCACGTGGTTCGACGGGAAACACCTCCTCAACTGGGCCGACGAACTCGACGCGTCGACCGACCGCGAGTTCCGGCGACGCATCGAGGCACTCTTCGAGAACCACGTCGACGTCGCCCTCGCGGCGGCCGACGAGTACGCGGACGAACTCTGGGACGACCAGTACATCCTCCCGGACTGGAAGGCGTACGACCTCGCGGGTATCGACAACGACAGCGTCTGGTACGACGACTACGACTTCCCCGACGTCTACCTCTCGGAGATAGACGGACCCGCCGTCCAGGGTAAGCACGTCGGACGGATACTCGGAGCGCGGTACGTCGAGAACGTCAGCGTCGGTATCGAGGCCACCAGCGTCCACCGGGAACTCGCGCGCCTCCTCGAAGACTACTCCGAGAGCGACGTCGCGGACCTGATCGAACTCTACGCCGCACTCGGCGGTCCCGCCCTCGACGAGACGTACCGCCGGTCGGCTCGCGAGATTCGATAGCGGTCGGTCCTCCTCCCCGCCGGCCGACGCGGCCGGAGTTGAACCGCCCGACTTGATTATCAAATGTTATTTCTCTGCCGATAGAATTTTATCTAAATGGAGAAAGTCTGAAGCGTGAGTCATACACGGATCTCCTCGGAAGACGCAGCCGTTCGGGGGGGACCGTTTATACCGTCGCACGGAATAGATGGACGTAGTCGGTGGGGAGGGGTAACGAGGTGAGCGTACAACGCGTGTTCGCAGACGACGAAGCCGAGCGGTTGACGAAAGACGACATCTACTCGATGTTGAGTAACCGTCGGCGCCGGTTGGTGCTCGACCATCTCCGCCGAATCGGAGAGGAGGTGTCGGTCCGCGACCTCTCGGAGGAGGTGGCGGCGTTAGAGAACGGTATCGACGCGAAAGAGGTGACGTACAAGCAGCGAAAGCGCGTCTACACGTCGCTCCACCAGACGCACCTGCCGAAACTCGACGACGTGGGCGTCGTGGTGTACGACCGCGACCGCGGCACCATCTCGTTGACGCCGCTGGCGACCGAACTCGACTCCTTTCTGGTGGACGACAGCGAAGACGAACCACCCCGTTCGACCCCGTGGCCGATGTACTATCTGGGATTGTCGGCGCTGTCGATACTACTCGTGACGCTCGCGTGGACGCGGCTCTTCCCCTTCTCGTTGCTACCGGACCTCGGGTACGGGCTCCTCATCGGGTTCGGGTTCGCCGTTTCGGCCGCCCTGCACGTCTACACCGAACGCCGGGGCGGGGCGGGCGAAACTCCCCGCGCCGTCGCCCTGCTGACCGACCCGCGGCGGCGGGACGGCGACTGACCGACTCCGACACGTTCAAGCCGTCCGCTGTCGGGGTCCGAACATGGCGTCTTCGACACGCGGCGTCCTCGCCCTCTCGACGCTCGTCGCCGCCGTCGCCACCGCGGGGAGCCTGTTCTTCAGCCTCGGCCTCGGTCTGGTCCCGTGCGAACTCTGCTGGTACCAGCGCATCCTGATGTACCCGCTCGTCGTCGTCCTCGGCGTCGCCGCCGCGGAGGAGCGAACCGACGTCTACCGGACGGCGCTGCCGCTGTCGGTGCTCGGCATCCTCGTCTCCTCGTACCACGTCTACATCCAACTGTTCCCGGTGTCGACGGGGTGCACGCTCGGCGGCGGGTGTTCGTCCATCCAGTACCCGATGCTGGGCGGTCTGTTGACCATCCCGCGACTCGCGCTCATCGCGTTCGTCCTGATAACCGTCCTCGTCGGCGTTCTCGCCTACCGGGAGGATGGGGCGGGCGCGTGGGGTCGCTAACGGCGCGCTACCCGTCCGGTCGAACGACCGGTTCGGGGTAGTCGACGCCGAGTCGGACCCCGGACGCCTCCTGTTCGGCTTCGCTCATCGTCCACGGTTCGTGCGCGCGTTCGGGTGAAAGCGCGTCGAGTTCCGGCAGCCACGTCTTCACGTACTCGGCGTCGGGGTCGTACGTTCGCGCCTGTCCGAGCACGTCGAACGACCGGTCGCGCGAGTCGTTGCCGACGCCCGCGACGTACGCCCAGTTGCCGTAGTTCGAGCAGGGGTCGTAGTCGACGAGGTGCGTCTCGAAGAACGCCGCCCCGCGCCGCCAGTCCACGCCGAGGTCGTTCGCGAGGAACGACGCGGCGTTCTGCCGCCCCCGGTTCGACACGTAGCCCGTCTCCACCAGTTCGCGCACGTTCGCGTCGACGAACGGGACGCCCGTCTCCCCCGCTTTCCAACGTCGCAACCGCTCGCCGTCGCCGCGCCACGCGAGGTCGGTCCGCTCGCGGATGCCTTCCCGGCGGAAGAACGCGCCGCCGTGCTTCCTGCTCTGAAATTGGAAGAAGTCGCGCCACAGGAGTTCGAAGAGGAGCCAGTACGTCGACTCGTTGGCGACGCGTTCGTCCTCGTAGCGGCGCACCTCGCGTTCGACCGCGCGCGGCGAGAGACAGCCCTCGTTGAGCCACGGCGAGAGCTTCGAGGAGTAGTCGGCGCCGAGCATCCCGTTGCGCGTCTCCTTGTACTCGCGGAGGTGGTCGCCGCGCCAGAGGTACTGCTTCAGTCTGTCGCGGCCGGCGCCCTCCCCGCCGGGGAACGAGTGGACCGCCCGTTCGTCGGGCGTCGGGTCCGAGAGCGCCTCGTCCAGGTCGACCGGCGACGGAATCTCCCCGGCGGGGACGCGACCGCTCCCGACCGATGCCGGGGGCGAGGGCAGGTCCGGGACGCCGACCGGGTCGCGGACGGACGCCTCCGCCTCGACGGCCTTCCGGAACGGCGTGTACGTGTCGTCGACGGCGGTGAACGGCGTCGGGAGGTCGGCGACGTGATACAGCGTGTGCGTCCAGAAGCGGTGGACCGCGAGACCGCGGTCGCGCAGGGCGGCGGTCGCTCGGTTCTCGACGGCGACTTCCTCCGGCGCGGGAAGCGTCTGCGCGAACACCCGGTCGGCGTCGACCGCCGCGGCGAGTTCGGGGAGCACCTCCTCCGGGCGGCCGCGCCGGACGACGAGGCCGGACCCGCGCGCCGAGAGCGATTCGCGCAGGTCCGCGACGGACTCCCGACGGAAGCGGACGCGGTGGCTCCCCGTCTTGCGGAACCGAAAGGAGCGCTCGCCGCCGTACTCCCGGAGACCGTACTCGCGGGGGTCGAAACAGTACACCGGAATCAGGCGGTCGGCGTCGGCCGCGGCCGCCAGCGTCGGGTTGTCGCGGACCCGGAGGTCCCGTCGGAACCAGACGAGCGCCGTCTCGGTCATGTCGTCAGGTAGGTCGGCGGTCGCTTGAAACGCTCGCCGCCGGCGGTCGTTCGTCCCCGTTCGGTCCCGCTCAGTCCTCGTCGGCCGTCGCCGCCTCGAACTCGGGGGTGTCGTCCGCGCCGAACCGGTGGAACACCGAACTCCGCTGGTCCACCAGTTGGTACGTCGAGGAGACGACCAACAGGAGGAAGAACACGCCGCCCAGGACCGCCGGCCCCGCCGCCGAGAGCGTCGGGACGCCGATACCGGAGCCCAGTATCGAGAGCAGACCGAGCAGTCCGAGGCCGAGGTAGTACTCCGCCCAGGAGATGCCGTACTTCGGGACGACTTCCATGTACACCGTCACCTCGTCGGCCGCCTCGGCCAGGGCGACGGTTTTTCGGTCGCTGTCGTACGTCACGATACCTAGCTCGTCCAGTTTCGGCAGGTGCGTCTGGTGAAGCGAGACGTAGACGCTCTGCCGAACGTTGCGCGGCGGGGGCGACTCCCCCGACTCGACCGCGCCGATGTACTCGGCGAGGTCCGCGACGGTCTCCGCCTCCTCTGACGACTGCAGTCGTTCGATGACGTGGCGGCGCCTGTCGTTGCGCAGTACGTCGTGTATATCGGACTGGTCGAGGCTGTCTTCGTCTCCGCGCCGGGTTGTTCCCACCGTCCCGGCCCCTCCCGTGTGCATTACACCCCTCCTTTCGACCGGAGGAACATCAACTTATCTGTGTACTATAATTTCTGATAAGCAGGATTTTTCGAAATCAGAGACAGTCACGAGAGCCACTCGTCGGGCTTCGTGTCGTAGTCGACGTCGGTGGCTTTGATGCGCGCTTCGATATCGGCCGCCAGGTCGAACAGTTCGAACTCCTCGCCGTCGTAGCGGATGCGTTTCCCCACTTCGACGGGCGTCGGTTCGCGGTTGCGGCGGCGGGCCACCTCCACGTCGTGGTCGTCGTACTCCTTGACGATGGTCGCGATGTTCACCGGGCGACCCCAGAGGTCGTAGATGCGTTCGAGGACGCCGCGCGCCTGTCCCATATCGAGCATGATGCCGTTGTACTGGTGGGCCAACAGCAGTTCGCCGCGGTTCTCGAAGTTGCCGTCGAAGACGACGATGGTGGGCTTGCCGAAGTTCGTGAACTGCAAGAGCAGTTTCTTCTTGACGTCCTCGTAGTCCACGGAGGCGACGCGGTACTCGCCCGTCGACTGCGTGAACTCGTAGGTGAAGTAGTGGTTGTCCTTGACGAACTCCTGGGTGAGGAACGCGTCGATGAACGTCACGTCGTTGTGGCTCTCGCGTATCTCGCGCATCCGGTCCCACCCGACGGAGTAGTCCACGTCGGCGATGGCCTCCTCGACGGTGTCGTACACCTCGTCGTCGAACATGTACCGCGAGAGGCGTTCGAGTTCCGACCGGCGCACCCGCCGGAGGAACCCGCGGTTCTGCGGTTTCACGAGCGAGAAATGCCGTTCGACGAGGCCCTCGTAGGTGAGCACCTTCCACGGGTAGGCGTCGACGTCGACGTCCTCGCCCGACAGCGCCCGGTCCAGCGTCTCCCAGTCGACGCGCGGGTCGTCCTCGTCCAGTTCGGCGAGGAGGTCCAGCGTGTCCGAACGGACGCCGTCGATGGCCGGGTCCGGCGCGAGCAGTTCCTGCACCTCCTCGAAGTCGATGGCGTCGTGGAAGTTGCGCCACGAGACGCCCTTCACGCGCAGGAGTTTGTCGGCCACCTCCCGCCGGTTCGTCGTGTTCTCGATGTACTCCCACAGCTCTTTGCCGAGTTTGTACGGGTTGAGGCCCGGAGAGCCGAGAACGCGCGCCTGGTGGTCGGCGTAGGTGAGGAACTCGTCGGTGCCGGCGAACCGCTCTTCGCCCATCATGAGCGACTCCCAGTAGGCGGCCCACCCCTCGTTCATCACCTTCGTCATCTTCTGGGCGGCGAAGTAGTACGACTCCGTCCGGAGCATGTCGAGGACGTCCTTCTGCCACTCCTCCATCTCGACGGCCTTGCCCTCCTCCTCGTCGTAGTAGGTGCCGTGCTCGCGCAGGTACGCCAGCACGTCCCGGCGCGGGGCGTCGAGTCGCGCCGCCTCCGCCTCCACCTCGGCGAGTTCGTCCAACCACTCCTCTTTGAACACCTGTCTGCGGACGTCCTCGGAGATGTCCATCTCGTCCAACCGTTTGCGCAGGTCCTCGGGTTGGACCCGTTCGCGCCCGTCGGCCGCGTCCGCGATGGTGCGGTGCTGGTCGATGTTGTCCTCGAGACAGAGCACGGCGTCGATGAACCGCTCGACGTCCTCCCTGTCTATCTCCGGGTCGTCCGTGTACCCCTGGATGGTCTCGGCGTGCCGTTCGAGCATCGCCGCCGCGTCCAGGTCCGACTCGCCGGAGAACATCCCGAACCACTCGTTGTTGGCGAAGAAGTCGGCGTGCGCCTCGACGTGCGTGATGACCGCCTTCTGGTCGGCCAGCGAGTTCGACTCCTGGAGGAAGGCGTGGGAGGGGTTGTCGTTGTTGACGATCTCGAACGCCTTGCCCATGCCGAACTGGTCCTGTTTCTGCTGGCGGTCGTACGACATCCCCCACCGCCAGTGCGGATACCGGCGCTGGAACCCGCCGTAGGCGATGAGTTGGTTCATGTCCTCGTAGTCGACCACCCAGTAGTTCACCGGGTACGGGTCGAGGCCGAGTTTCCGGGCGAGGTTACCCGCCTCGCGGACGGGTTCCTCCAGTTGCTCGGCCGCCTTCTGTGCGATGTGTCTGAATCGTCTCATGGTTGTGCTCGCGGTTTCTCCGCCTCGGTACTGAGGATGGAGTAGATGGCGTCTATCACGTCCTCGGGTGAGGAGACGTGCGCGACGACGACGTTGTCCTGGTCCTCCAAGGCCTTCTCCACCTCCTCGGCGTGCGTGGCGTTGATGGCCGTGCCCCCCGGTTGGGTCTCCACGTAGGCGTGGAGGTTCGCGTCTATCTCTCTCATCAGGGGGACGACGTTCTCCGTGGTGTCGTTCGAGGAGTTCTCCGAGTCGCCGGCGGCGAACACGTAGCGGTTCCACTCCGCCCACGGGTACTGCTCGTCGAGAATCTCCTTGGCGAGGGCGTACGCCGACGAGATGCGGGTGCCGCCGCCCGAGCGGATGCCGAAGAACTCGTCGCGGTCGACCTGCCACGCCTCGGCGTCGTGGGCGATGTAGACGAACTCGGCGTTGTCGTACTTGCCCGTGAGGTACCAATCCAGTGGCGTGAACGTCCGCTCGACCAGTTCGCGCTTCTTCTCGCGCATCGACCCCGAGACGTCGCGGATGTTCACCACGACGACGTTCTTCTCCTTCTCCTCGATTATCTCGGGGTGGCGGTAGCGCTCGTCGTCGCGGCGGAACGGGATGTTGCGCAGGCCGTCCCGGCGGATGCGCTGGAGCGTCGTCGACCGCTCGACGTTCTCCTCCATCTCCTCGAAGGAGGCCCACGTGTCCCGTTCGTCGTCGGGAATCTTCCGCCACTCGTCCTCGATCCACGGCAGCGACACGAGGATGTTCTGCTCGCGGCACCACTGGTAGACCGACTGGGCGTCCTGGCCCTCGACTTTCATCGCCTCGCGGACGAAGTCGTCGTCGAAGTCCATCGCGAGTTTCCGCTTCAGTCCCTCCTTGAACAGGTGTTCGAAATCGAGGGTGCTGTGCGGCCCCGTCCGGGTGATGTCCGTGAAGTCGCCCTCCTTCTCCTCGACGACTTGCTTGCCCTTCGGTTCGAGGTCGAGGCCGAGTTCCTCGTCGAGTTCCTGGGCGAACTCCTCGGGGTCCATCTGGTAGTACTCGTGCTCGCCGCCCTCCTCGCCGGGGTCGCCGTCCTCGTCGCCGTCGCCGGGTTGGGGCTGGCCGACGGGTTGGCCCACGTCGGGCGTGCCGCCCTTCCCCTGCCCGACGCCGCCCTGATCGAGGCGGTCGTACTCGAACTTCGGGAGGTCGACGACCTTGATGGGTATCTTGATGCTGTTCGGGCCGGACCCGCCGAGGTCGCCGTAGCTGATGAACTCCTCTAAATCCTCGCGGCGGTCCTCGCCGACCTCACGGAACCGTTCGATGTCCTCTCTCAGTCCCATCGATGGCGCACCTCGTTCATGACCGCCCGCGAGGTGAGTTCCGCGGACGCCGGGGAGTAGCCGCTCTCTACCATCTCCGCTATCGTTCGTTCTTTCACGCGTGCTGTCTCGGTGTTCGTCGGCGGGTCGTCCCACTGGGCGGGGTCGAAGTCCTCGAACAGGCGGCGGACGTCGTCCCAGCCGTGGGTCTCAAGCACCGTCCGGATAACGGGTATCTCCGAGAGGTCCACGTCGGCGACGGTGAACCCCTCGTCTCTGTTCTCCCACGCGAAGCGGTTCAGCGCGGTGATGACCTTCTCGCGGCGGAACCGCTCGACCGCCTCTGAGGGGTCGTTCCCGGCGTAGTCGCTCTCGGCGAACCGTCCGAGGTGTTCGACCTCGAACAGTTTCATCAATAGCGCGTCGGGTTCGACCGGGCCGCGGTCGGTCTCTATCTGGTCGCCCGCGTCCCACGCGTACACGTGCTCGACGTACTCCTCGACGGTCTCCTGTTCGACGTGCTTGTCCGCGAGGATGGCCGCGAGCACGTCCTCCTCCTGCTGGTCGAACACGCGGTCTTTCACGACGGCGACGCGGCCCTCGTACTCGGTTCGCTCGGCCCGCGAGAAGACCGGCGCCTCGTGGAGGCCCTCGGCCATCGCCTCCAGCAGGTCGTCGGGCATGATGACCGTGCCGACGTCCAACTCGGGGTGGTGTCTGTCGCGGTCCTCGTGCAGGAGGTCCGCGATGACGTCGCGGGTGAACGTCACGGGAATCCCGTGGGTGCCCTCGTCGTCGGTGTCGAAGTCGAACTCCTCGATGCCCTCGCGGACGTCGCCGTCCTGGAGGTAGCCGCGGTCGAACAGCATCGCCTTGTCGACGAGGCTGTAGCCGTCGGGCACGTCGTCGCCGTCGAGGCGGGAGACGACCGAGTACAGCGCCGCCGCCTCGACGGCGTGCGGCGCGAGTTCGCGTCGCGTTATCTCGCCGGGCCCGCCGCGCACGTCCACGAACAGTCCCTCGCGGATGCGCGTCTCCAGTTCCCGACGCTCCTCGACGTCCCACACGTCCGTCTCGTTGGTCAGTTCGCGGCGGATGAGTTCGGTCTCCAAGGAGACGTTCGTCAGGTACCGGAACTCGTGTTTGTCGAGGCGGCGCTTCAGCGCCTTCAGCGGGTCGCGCCCGTTGCGGTCGGAGTACTTGTCGAGTTCCACGTCCAGGTCCGGGTTCGAGATGATGAGCAGTTGCGTGTCGATGTCCATCCCGATGCCCTTGTCCAGTTTCACGTGGCTCTCGTCGGGCACGTTCAGGAGCTTCTGCAACAGGTCCGCGTGCTGCGTCGCGTCCTCGACGATGGTGAGCAGGCCGTTACCCTGCGAGAGGACGCCGTCGTAGCTGAACGCCTGCGGGTTCTTCCGCCCGCGCGAGTCGAGTTCGCGGAGCATGCTCGGCATCCACGACCCGACGAGTCGCTCCTTCGGCGTGCCGTCGTCCTCGGAGTGGAGGACGCCGATACCGCGTCCCACGTCGACGACGTAGTTCTTCACCCGGAGGTGTTTCGGGTCGCTGACGGCGCTGAACAGTTCCCGCTTGCCGTCCCGGCGGTACTTCTCCTCGAGGTAGTCGTACGCCTCCCGGCAGAACGGGTCGAGTTCCTCGTCCAGTGAGGCCGGGATGTGGTCGGTCGCGGCGTCGTTCAGGTCCGCCAAGAGGTCCCGGCGCACCTCCGCGGGAAACACCGACAGCGGGTGCGACTGCACCGGACTCTCGTACCAGTCGGCCTCCTCCTCGGGGCCGTCCATCTCGCCGCCGTAGGAGAGCCCCCTGCTGTCGGAGGCGGTGTTGACGTTCCACTCGACGGTGTAACGCCGCCCCTCTTCCGTCTTCGAGTACTCCCGCAGACCGTTGATGAGACAGCGTTTCAACTCGGATTTGCCCGTCGCCGTCGGCCCGTCGAACCAGATTATCTTCTCGCTCTTGCCGCGTTCGGCGGCGATGGTCCGCAGGTCGTCGACGAAGCGGTTCAGCACCTCGGTGTTGCCGAGGACGGCGTGCTCGCCGTCGTTGGCCGGGTCGTCGAAGAAGCGGTAGCGCTCGCGCTCCTCGCCCTCCTCGATGACCGTTCGGGTGCCCGCGGCCTCGATGGCCGAGAGGAGGTACTTCGAGGCGTGCGAGGCGATGGCCGGCGACTCGAACGCGGCGTCGACGTACTCCGCGAGGCTCATCGGCTCCTCGTAGGTGCCCCGGAGGCGCTCGTCCGCCCGACGGATGTAGTCTCTCGTTGGCGTCATGCTATGCTACCCTTCCAACTCGGTCTTTGCCACCTCCGCGCCGGCGAACTCTAACACCTCTCTCGCGCCGTCGCGCGAGTAGCCCTGTTCGACGAGGGCGTCCACCCACGCGTTGCGCTCGTCGTCGTCCAGTTCGTTGGCGCTGACCAGCGCGGAGAAGTTGATGTTGTGCTTCTTGTCCTCCCAGAGTTTGCGCTCGAGGGCGCGGCGGAGTCTGTCGTTGTCCTGCGGGTCGAACGCCTGGCCCTCGCGGGCGCGGCGGGACACCCAGTTCGACACTTCCTGACGGAAGTCGTCCTTCCTGTCCTCGGGGATGTCGAGTTTCTCCTCGACGGAGCGCAGGAACTTCTCGTCGGGTTCCTGCTCGCGGCCGGTGAGTTCGTCCTGCACGGTGGCGTCGTCGATGTAGGCCATCACGTGGTCCATGTACTTCTCGCCCTGCCGCTGAATCTCGTCCAAGTCGTAGGCGAGGGCGTGGCGCACGTCCTCGATGGCGCGCTCTTTGTACTCCTCGCGGACCATCTCGAGGTAGCGGTGGTAGCGTTCGAGGTTGTCCTCGGGGATGGAGCCGTGGTTTTCGAGGTTCTCGCCGAAGTGGGTGAACACCGACAGCGGCGAGAGGTAGCCGCGGCCGCGGTGCGTCGAGTCCATGATGGCCTCGGCTATCTCGTCGCCGATGAAGCGGGCGGAGACGCCCTCCATCCCCTCGCCGATGTCCGTCTTCGATTCGGCCTCCTCGCGGAGTTTCTTCACGTCGACGTCGTCGCCGTCGTCTATCTCGCCGTTGTACGCCTTTGCCTTCTGCGTCAGCGTGATGTTCCCGCCGTCGGGTTCGACGATGCGGGTGAGCACGCCGAACAACCCGGCCATCTCCAGGGTGTGCGGTTCGATGTGCATGTCGGGCACGTCGGCGTTCCGGAGCATCTTCCGGTAGATGTCGGACTCCTCGGAGTACTCCAGGACGTACGGGAAGTCGATGCGTTTCGTCCGGTCGTTGAACGCCTCCATCTTCTCGTCGCCCTTCTTCTCGCGGTACTCGGGCATGTTCGTCCGGCCGACGATGACCTGGTCGATGTCGATTCTCGGGTTATTTTTCGGTTTGATCGTCTGCTCCTGACTCGCGTGCAGGAAGTCGTACAGGAACTCCCGCTGGAGTTTCAGCAGTTCCTCCCCGGAGAACAGCCCGCGGTTGGCGTTGCAGAACGCCCCCGAGTAGTCGAACGCGCGCGGGTCGGACTCGCCGTAGACGGCCAGTTTCGAGTAGTTGACGTCGCCCGTCAGTTCCGTCTCGTCCTGGTTCTTCTTGTCCTTCGGCTCGAACGTCTCGACGCACTGGCGCTTGTTCTCGCTGGCGACGAGGCGGATTATCTCGATGTGGTTCTCGACGACTTCCTGTAAGTCGTCGTCGTAGTACGCCAGCAGTTTGTCCATGTAGAACTCCGAGGCGGGGTCGAGCGCCTGGTCGTTCCGGATGGTGTACGGCGCGTCGAGCGCCTCGTTGAGTTGCTCGATGACCATGTCCCGTTGTTCCTGCGGGAGGAGCACGATGGGGTCTTGGTTCATCGGCGAGGTGACCACGTCGTCGGCGGGGTCCTGGTCGCGGATGACGTCGGTGAGGTTGGTCCACCGGAACGTGTACATCCGGCCCTCGTCGCGCATCGTGTAGTCCTCGAAGTAGCGCCGGACCATCCAGTCGAAGTGGGACTTCCCGGAGCCCACCGGTCCGAGGAGGAGTTTGATGCGTTTCTCGGGGCCGAGTCCGCGGGCGCCCGATTTGACCTTGTTGACGAACTCGTGGATGGACTCGTGGACCTCCCGGCCGTAGAAGGTGTTCTCCCCGTCGTGGATGGGGTCCTCGGAGGCCATCTCGTACTCGACTATCCCGGCGTCCTCGTCGTACTCGGTGCCGTAGTAGTCGAACATGTCTGCGACGCGCTGGTGCGCGTTGCGGGCAATTCTCGGTTCTTCGTAGACCTCGTCTAGGTACCACCCGAAGCTCTTCGCCTCGCGGAGGTCCGCGGGAACGGAATCTTTGTAGTGCTTGCTCAGCCCTTCGAGGGTTTCGATATCGCCATTCATTGTTGGTGTCGGGTGTTGATAGAGCGACCACGCGCCTCCCGTATCTCTCGTGCCTCGGGGCGGCCGACGGTCGAACCGTCGGACCGCGTCCGGTCGGACGCGGTCGGTGGTCGGTCGTATCGAACCGCCCGGTACGCGCGCGGGTCACGACCAACGGCGGCATAATCGGCGGCGAACGACGAGTCGTCGAGTGTTCGGCGGACGGTGCGCGGAGGGACGGTCGCTCGGTCCGGTCGACCGAGGCTGTCTGTGTGTGAGAGACACACACGTATAAGTCTTCCTCGGATGTCTGACACCGTTATCGAACGACGGGACGGCGAAATGACGTTTCTAGCGATACCAGACAATATGAGGCCTCTAACTGTACTTCAAGAATGAATGAAGGTAACATTTAGCATATGTGCGGTTCGTGTGAGGAACGAAATCAACCGGGTCCGTCCGCCCGGGGGCCGACCGTCCGGCGGCGGCGCGCGGCGGGCGAACCGAAGCCCATTCACCGCTCGCGGCGGTACGCTTCGGTATGAGCGACGACGCGGCCGACGACCCGGAGACGCCGGAATCGGCGCCTGCGGGGTGGACGGTGTGGAACGACGAACCCGGCGGCCGGCGCATCCTCGCGTTCCGACCGGACGTGTTCAACGAGGGCAACTTCCACGCGGCGTATTTGCCGACCGTGTTCGTCTGGAACGGGTCGCGGGCGAACCGGCCGGGCGCCTCGCAGGTCCGGACGGAGACGTGGCACGCCGTGCTCCGACTGGAACCGGACGTGGAGGGACCAGTCGAGGAGTTCGACACGCGCGAGGCGGCCGTCGACGGCGGAGACGAACTCGCGCGGCGGTTCGCCGACGGCGAAATAGAGTACCGGGGGCTGTATCAGGTTCCGCCGGAGGCGTACCTCGACAGACTGGACGAACTCACCGGCCGCGGCGACGCGGCCGAGAGGGAACACGAGGCCGACGGGAGCGACGGCGGCCCCGCCGACGAGTAACGTTATCCGACCGGACCGATTACGGTTCCCACTATGACCACCGTCACCCTCATCGGCGACCGACTCGCGGAACCCGGCACGCAGTTCGTCTACCGCGGTCCTTCCTCCGGATGCGAAGGCTGTCCATACCGGAAGCAGTGTCTCAACCTCGAATCGGGCGTCCGCTACGAGGTGACCGACGTCCGGGAGAACGCGCAGTTGCTCGACTGCGCCGTCCACGACACGGGCGTCCGGGCGGTGGAGGTCGAACCGGCGCCCGTCGTCGCCAACGTGCCGGCGAAGGGCGCCTACGCGGGGAGCAAGTCGAGTCTCGCGGGGCCGTGCCCGCACACCGAATGTCCGAGTCACGAGTACTGCGTCCCAGAGGGCGCGGAGTTCGACCGCGAGTACCGCATCAGCGAGGTACGCGGGGACCCGCCGCACGAGTTCTGCTACCTCGACCGGGACCTGACTTTAGTGGAGTTCGCGCCGGAGGGCGAGTAGCGCCGGGAGTCGGAACCGAGCGCCGCGTTCAGTCGAGCGTGCCGATTCTGTCGGCGGCGTAGCCGAACACGTCCTCGTAGCCGTACGCCGAGAGGAGAACCGGGTAAAACGGTCTGTCGGCGGTGAACGTCCGGTCGTCCGCGGCGGCGAAGCGGTCGCCCTCCTCGACGAGTTCGAAGTTGTTCACGAACACCTCGTACGTCTCGGCGGGTTCCTTCGGGATGCGTTCGAGCATCCGGTACACCGTCACTCGGTCGTCCTCGCGCGTGCCCAGGGTGATCGGCGACTCCTCGTCGTCGACGGGCGCGGAGACGACGCCCGTGGCGGCGAGGAACGACCGGATGACCCAGTAGGCGTTCTCCTCGGCGTCCGCCGAGCCCTGAAGCCCGCACTCGACTTCGACGGTGTGGGCGTGGTCGATGAGGCGGCCGCCGGCGAAGTCGCCCGTCTCGACGAGTTCGTCGATAGGGAGGTGCGGGCAGATGGACCGGGAGACGGCGTCGACGTCGCCGACGAGGGCGAACGGCTTGGCGTACGACTGCGTGGAGTGAAGCGCGAGCGTCGTGCATCCGCGGACCTCGCGGACCAAGTCGGCCGCGAGGCGGCCCTCGTGGCTGTCGGCGTTCGCGTCGCCCGGGAACGCGCGGTTGAGGTCCTCGTCGAGGTATCGAACGCCGGCGTCGAGAGCCTCCTCGTTGGCGACGATGAGTTTCACGGGGCGTTCGACCGCCGGTTCCGCGGCGACGAACCGCTCGACGGCGCGCGCACCGCAGGGTTCGTCGCCGTGGATAGAGCCGATGACGGCGACTTCGGGGGTACCCTCCCCGAGTTCGTATATTCGCATGACCAAGTTCACGGGGGCGAGAAGGAAAACCGGTTCGAATCGAGCCCCGTCGTTAGTGGTCCAACTCCTCGGCGTACTCGTAGTCGGCGGGGTAGGCCGCCGTCCGTTCGCCGTCCAGTTCTATCTGCCAGCCGTGCAGCACCGCCGGGTCGTCGAGCGCCGCCCGGAGCGTCTCGCGGACGTCGTCGACGTCGACGCCGTAGAAGTCCGAGGGCGTCCCTCGCAGGTAGTTCAGCGCCGTCTCGAACAGCGAGCGCATGCCGCCGTCGTCCTCGAAGTCGAAGTGCTTGTACGCGCCGGCGGCCACCTGCACCATCCCGTGGAGGAAGGCGCTCTCCGTCGTCCCCCTCCCGTAGTTGTACCACTCGACCTCGAAGCAGTCGTGCGACTCGTGGAAGTCGGCCGCGTTGAACAGTCGCACGCCGTGTTCGGTGGCGCGGCGGAGCGTCGCGTGCTCCCACTCGCGGCGCTCGGCCCGCCACCCCGACGGGTCGCCGAGCGGAGGCGCGACGCTCGGGTCGCGGGTGTGGTCGTCCATACGAACCGTCACACGACGGAGCAACCTAACGGCATCGCCGGCGCGGGCGGGGGCCGCGGCGGCCGTAGCTATATCCCCGCCGCCGCCGTCCGTCTCCGCATGAGCAACGGACTCAGCGAACTGCCGGGGGCGCTCGCCGCCTACGCGACGGGCGTCGCCGCGGCGGCCGGACGCGGCGCGTTCTACGCCGCCGTCTTCCTCGTCGTCTACCTCGGGATGGGGCTGTCGCCGTTCGGGATGGGACTGGTTCTCGTTCTCCTCTGCATCGCCCTGCCGGCCATCGGCGCCGCCCTCGTCCTCGAAGTACCGCCGCGGCTGAAAGCGCGGTTCGGGCCGTCGTAGCGGACGGCGAGTTCGGGGGCCGCGGCGCAGTTCGGAACGTTTTAGCGGGGCGGTGTCCGAAGGGGTAACGCGCGAGGGTGGCCGAGTCTGGAAAAGGCGGCGGACTCAAGATCCGCTCTCGTAGGAGTCCGTGGGTTCAAATCCCTCCCCTCGCATCGCTTCTGCGAACGGCAGTGAGCAGAGCGATGGCTACGAAGGGATATGGACCAGCGAGCAAATTTCCGATTTGCGAGTGAGGTTCAAATCCCTCCCCTCGCATTTTCGTCGACTCGAACGAACGTGAGAGTCGCAAAAATCGCACGGAGGAGATTTGAATTAGGGAGCAGCTCGCTGCGACCGTGGTTCAAATCCCTCCCCTCGCACTGCGTCTGTGAACCGCCGGAGCGGTTGCTCCGAACGAGGAAAAACGCGAAAAGTTCGAAGCCGTCGCTACCGGCGTCGCGGCCCGCGAGAAGGGAACCGCTTCAGTCCTCGGCGTCCGGGCCGCCGTCGGTCAGCATCCGGCCGTTCTCGGTGAGTACGTCGTCGGCGACGACGCGCGCGCGGTCGACGGACGGGCGGGACTCCTCGGTGAACTCGCCGCCCAACGTCTCGACGACGTCCATCACGTCGGCGAGTTCGCCCTGCTCGACGACGTCGGCGAACACGTCGTTGTAGGCGTGCGCTTCCCAGTGTTTGACCTGGTAATCGTCGGTTTGCGAGGCGACCGCGTACTGAAGCTGTTTTGCCGCGTCGGCGGGGCGCATATTCCACACGATGAGCCGTGAATACTAAAGTGTACTCCGACTCGGAATCGAGTTAATCCAGCGGGTCGTCCCGCCCCGTTCCCGAGAGGTAAGCGTCGAGGAGGGGGAGGAAATCCCGGCCGCGGAGGTACCGGAGACCGAAGTCCTCCGCCCAGTCGACGATGCCGGTGTCCTCGGTGACGACGCCGGCGTCGAGTTCCCGCGCGAGGATGAGGAGGTCGAAGTCCTCCCCCGAATCGAGGACGCCCTTCCGGAGTTCCGTTCGGTACTCGGTGCGCAGGTCCGAGACGACTCGTTCGGGGTCCTCGCCGTCCTCGCCCGCGCGCCTGACCGCCTCCTCGGAGACGCGCAGGCCGCGGTTCACCCGGTCGGACATCTCGTGGACGAACTCGTGAACGACGGCCGCGGGGACCATCACCTCGTAACGCGCGGGGTGTTTCTTGATCACCCACGTGTTCAACTGCGTCTCTATCTCCCCGTCGATGCCCCTCTCGTGCAGGATGCCGATCAGTTCGGCGTGCACCGACGGCGCCATGTAGCAGGAGATATCCAGTCGGAGTTTCGCCCGCGCGATGGCGTCGAGCAGTCGGTACAGGGCGGCCTCCAGCGTCTCCCCCTCGGTCCGTATCTCCTCGGAGAGGAACAGCGAGGTGTCGAGGACGAACCGCTGCTTGGGCGAATGGTCGGCCATTGGGCCGCCCTACGGCGGCATCCTATATGAGGAGTCGGACGGGAGAGCCGGTCCGGACCTCGCGACTCGACCGCCGCGAGAATATCACGAAAGAACCAGATAGATTTATCTCCTCGGGAGGCATCTACGATAGTTGCTGGTGCGCGAGGGCGTACCGGGCGACCGAACCGAACCTTCGGAAGGAGGAGCGGAACGGCGTCGACGCAAACACCGAGCTGTCCGTTACAGGAACGTGAGGTCAACGCGTCGAAGGAAGACCGCGACGACCCGTCGCCGTCCCGAGAGGACGGGGCGAAGTCCAAGTACCGGACCACGCGAAAGCGGAGTTCGGGAAATCGGAAGACCCCCTAAGAAGGGAGCCCCGAAAGAGACGTGCGGGTCGAGGAAAACGCATCCCGCCCGGGCCCTAATCGCGCCTCAGTTTCCGTCCTTTTCACCGCAGAGCCACGCGAACCCCCTCCGAATCCCCGTTTTCACCGCGGAAGCGCCTTCGTCTTCAGTCCGAGCCCTCGGACTCCTCGGCGTCGACGACCCGCCGCATCGCCTCGAAGTACGCCGCCGCGACCAGCGGTTCCGACTCGCGCGTCGCCGCGACGCGCCGACAGCCGTGCAGCAGCACCGCCCGGGTCTCCTCGTCGGCGACTTCGTGGTGAGCAAGCGTCTCGACGGAGTCGACGACGCCCTCGACGGCCGGTTCGTCGCGCCGGCGGGCCGCGTCGGTCCCGCGGTCCAGCAGGTCCGAGAGGTTCTCGCGCACGTCGGCGGGGAGTTCGTCCGACACGTCTCCCCTCAGTGCCGGGATGAATAAAACGTGTCTGAAACGCGCCCGCGCGGCGGACCTCGCCGCCTCCAACGGAACGGTCCACGACGCGGTGCTGGGGCGGCCCGCGAAATCGACGGGCGCGACGGCTGAGCCACCCGTCGAAGGCATCCGCAAGCGAAAAGAGGCCCGTTTCCCACCCTCCTGCATGGAACTCGACGAGACCGACCGCGCCATCCTCCGAATCCTGCAGGCGGACGCCCGGACGCCGTTCAGCGAGATAGCGCGGCGCATCGACATGTCGAGCGCGACGGTCCACGACCGGGTCGGTCGGTTGGAGGACGCGGGGGTCATCGAGGGCTACCACGCGAAGGTGGACCCGCGGAAGGTCGGCTACGGCACGTCGGCGCTCGTCGGACTCCGCGTCGAGCAGGGTCGCGAGGAGAACGCCCTCGAACGCCTGCGGGAGATAGACGGCGTCACGGAGGTCCACCTCACGACCGGCGAGTGGGACGTGATGCTCCGCGTGTACGCCGAGGACACCGACGCGCTCCGCGACCTCATGTTCGACGAAGTCGCCGAGATGGAGGGGTTCGCCCGGTCGCAGACGATGGTCATCCTCGGGACGGACTTCGAGGACCCGTCGCTGCCGGTGTAGCGCCGCCTCGCGTCGGCCCGTCCCCGCGTGCGGGAGACCGGAATCCTCAACACGCCTCACGCCGGGGATTCGGGTATGGCTACGGTTGCAGAGCGCGTCGGCGTGGACCCCGAGCGACTGTGGGGCGGCGCGGCGCTCGTCGCCCTCGTCGCCCTCGTCGGCGGCTCTATCGCCTTTCCCGAACTCGTCTACGACCGATTCATCTGGCACTACTTCTGGGGGCCGGTGCAGGCCGACGCCAACTCGGCCGTCTGCGCCGTCCGGTCCGGCGGCGTCACCGAGTACCTGAACAGCGCGACCGCCTGCGCCGCGGCGGCCGAACCCGTCGCCTACCCCGGCTACACGCTCGTCTCGGAGGTGGGCTACATGCTGACGCTGCTGTTCGCCCTGACGGGCGTCGTCTTCCTCATGCGCCGTCTCGACATCGGCCGGCGGCGGAGTTTCTTCTACGCCCTCCTTCCGTTCATGTTCTTCGGGGGCGCCCTGCGCGTCGTCGAGGACGCCAACGACACGCCCGGGGCGGCAGAAACGCTCATCTCCTACCCGTGGAACGCGCTCGTCATCAGTCCCATCATCTACTTCACGGTGTTTCTCATCACGCTCGCCGCCGTCGTCGCCGCCGTCGCCCTCGAACGGGCGGGGACGGTACCCAAATACGAGCGACCGCTGTTCGGAATCGGCGTCGTCGTCCTCGCTGTCACTCTCGGCTACCTGTTCTGGCTCGCGTTCTCGGGCGCGGAGGGCGTGGAGTTCTACCCGCAGGTGCTCGTCGTGATGCTCGTCGGTGCGACGCTCGCCGCCGGGGTGACGTGGTGGCTCATCGAGCGGTTCGCCCCCGAGATAAACGCCGGGACGGAGACCATCGGCTTCGTCGTCATCTGGGGACACGCCGTCGACGGCGTGGCCAACGTCGTCGGCCTCGACTGGATGACGGCGCTCGGCGCGGGCCCGAACCTCGTTCCCAAGCACCCGGTCAACCAGTTCGTCGTCGACTTCACGGCGAGCACGCTCCCCGCTTCCGTCCTCGCCGTCACGGGCGACGCGTGGCCGTTCCTCCTCGTGAAACTCGTCGCCGCGACGTTCGTCGTCTGGGTGTTCGAGGAGGGCATCTTCGAGGAGAGTCCGCGCTACACGATGCTGCTCCTCGTCGCCGTCCTCGCCGTCGGCCTCGGCCCGGGGACGCGCGATATGCTCCGCGCGACGTTCGGCGTCTGAAAAAGAACGGGTGGCCGCGCCCGTCGGGTTTACTCCACTTTTCTCGCCGTCGAACGCCCGCAGTCGGGGCACCGATACACTACGTGCGGCCGCCGCGAGAACTTCTCGTTCTCGCCCCGGACGTCGTCTCGCGTCGTTCCCTCCCGTATCGAAATCGACATTTCGTGCGCTTTCACCTCGCCGCAGCGAACGCACCGTCTCTGGGGGGTTCGAGAGGGTATCTCAGGGTCTCGCATTGAATCCCCTCGCAGATTTGAGACTTCGACGCCACAAATAATTTTTTCAGTTCCGAAATACTGTGTCGGAAGTCAGACGTTTGAAGCGAGAACTGCGTTCCGCCGCCGGAACGAAGAGTGACACGGGAGGCGGGAGCTCATCGCGAATAATTTACAATCTCTCACAGCTCAAATTGCACCCCCCTATCGTCACGTATTTTAGTCTCCGGTCCGTACGGTTCGACGGCGGGAAGCCTTCACCTGACCACACCCCACGACTTCCCGCTCGACGGGGGCCACCCTCCGGTCGTCTCGCGTCTCTCGGCTTTCGAGGGCGCGAGCGCCGGCGTCCCCCCGAAAGCGTAGTTCTCCCCACCCCACCACCCACACCACCCTTTTGCCGCCGCTCGACGACCGCGGCCGTACAGCCTCGCCCCCGAGAGCCGTCGCTACGGGAAGGGGTGGTACGGTCGGTCCAACGCCGCCTCGAACCCCAGTTCCGCGGGTACCGTCTCCGCTCGCTCCCCGAAGAACGGGTCGCCTTGGAACAGGGGTTGCGCCTCGGGTATCAGGACGCGGACGGCCTCGAAGCCGAGTTCGGCCACGTCCTCCGTGGTCGTCCGGACGGCGTAGGCGTCGAGTCCGGCCTCACTGACGCGTTCGAGGACGGCCGCGAGTTCGTTCTCCCCCGCCGGCATCTCGTCGGGGCCGACGCTCTCGGCGGGCACCGCCGTCCCCGCGTCCACGAACCGCCGGGCCGCCGCCGGGAAGTCGGCGTACTCGCCTATCGCCCCCTCCTCGGCGGCGGACCGTTCGGGCCCCATCGTCCGCAGTTCCATCCAGTTCTGTAGCGCCTCCGCGAGGGCCGAACGCGCGGCGTCCGCCGGGTCCAGCGACGCGTCCGACCCCGCGGCGAACCGCGGCCACTCGCCCTCCCGGTGGACCACCGCGGCGACGACGGGCACGTCCACGTCCTGCGTGACCAACAGCGCCGTCGCCGTCAGGTCCTCCGCGCGGGCGCGCTTGGCGAGTTCTCGGTAGCCCTCGTCGGCTACGTCGAGCGCCAAGGGGTCGAACGAGGAGTACCACGACAGCATCGTCGCGTCGCGCTCTATCACCTCGTACAGCCCCGACAGCAGCGCCTCCGCGCCGGAGTTGCCGAGCCCCAACCCGGTCGTGATGGGCGGTTTGTGCCGCGCGTCCGGCGGCGGGTGGTGGACGAACTCGGCGGGCACGGAGACGGCGTCGCCGGCGGCGAGATGTTCGCCGTCGACCCACGGAATCGGCTCCTCGGGGTCGGGCGCCCGGTAGCTCTCGGGACGGACGAACCGCGACGGCGAGACGGGGCGCGCGCGGGTCCGTTCGGGGGCGACGGTGAACTCCGCCGAGCGATAGACGCCTGCGCAGTAGCGTTCGAGGGCCTCCCCGAGCGCTTTCATGAACGCGGCGTCCCAGTCGGCGTCGACGCCGGCGGCGAACTCGGCGGCCCGAGCGTCGCTGAAGCCGCGCGTGTCCGCCGTCTGCGCGAGGTAGTACGGTACGGGGAACGACTTGCGTTCGCCCACCTGCGCGACGAGGCCCGTCCGGTCGTCGAGGGCGCGTTCGGCGCGGGCGAGGGCGTCGTCGACGGACGCCTCGCGGTAGTCGCGGCTGAGTTCCCGAGAACGGTCGGTCGGATTCGGAACCGGGAGGACGGGTCGTTCGGCGGCGACGCCGGTGCCGGCCACCTCCGCGACGGTTCCCGCCACCGAGTCGTCGCCGGTCAGGAGGGCGACGGCCCGGCGGCCCGCGAGGGCGCCCGCGAACCGGACGGCGCTCCGGTCGCCCGACGGCGACCCCTCGGCCTCCGTCGTGGCGGCGACTCTCGTCCGCAGGTCGGCGTAGCGGGTCGACCCGGAGAAGACGGAGACGGCGGCGTCGAGGGCGGGGACGGGGACGCCGCCGACGCCGCCGAGTTCGACGACGACGAGGCGGTCGACGCTCCCGTCGACGGTCCGCGGCGCGGCGGCGCCGGCGGGGGCGACGACCACCGCGAGGGCGCTCTCGCCGTCGACGCCGTCGGGCGTCGTCTCGGTCGCCTCGGCGTCGCAGTCCGCGAGGGCCGCGCGGACCGCCTCGGCGGCCGGACCGCTCCCGACGAGTGTGATGTCGTGCGTTGTCACGGTCGGGCAGAGGAGAGAGCGAAGGAAAAATCGAGGGGATACGGGTCGAGGCGGCGCTCCGCGCGTCGGTGCGCGGGTCAGCGAAACCCCGCTACGTCAGGAGGCTCTGTGCGACGCCCGCGAGTTGGTCGGGGTCGGAGTTGACGAGTCGGTCCTCGCCGAGTTTGAGGCGGAGGCGGGGTCGACCCACGTCGATGGGCACCTTCTCCGTGGCGATGAGGCCCATCTCTTCGAGTTTGGTCTTCGTGCGGGAGAACGTCGCCTTCGAGGCGATGCCGACGTCCTCGCCCCACTTCGAGATGTCGTAGAGCAGCACCTCGTTCTTCGCGGCGACGAGGAGGCTGATGGTCACCTCGTCGAGGCCGTCGCCGTCGCCGCGCGCCGTCTGCAGCGACGAGAGGACGGCGTCGAAGTCCGTCCGGGCGTCGGGGCTGATCTCCGTTTCGAGGCTGGCGCGCACCTGCGTGATGGGCGGGGTCCGGAGTTTGTACTCCGGGGCCTCCTCCCACATCGTGGTGTAGGTGCCGCGGGCGGCCTCGACGAACTCCTCGTCGGTCGTCACCAGGCCGGCGACGTGGTCGCCGGCGGTGACCAGCGAGACGACGGCCTCGTCGGTGACGAGGAGGGCGTTCTCCGCTCTGTCGCCGGAGGTCCGCATCGACAGCGACCCCTCGTCGACGAGGTCCGCCGCGTTGCTCGCGACGATGAAGTCGTCCATGACCTCCTTCAGGGTCGATTCGTCGGCGACGAGTCGCATCTCCGGAAGGTCGCCGTCGTGTTCGGAGGCGACGGTAACCAGCGTGTCGATGACGTCCGACGTCGGATCCACCACTAGCACCTCGCCCGTGCCCGAGTCGAGAACCGTCCGAAGGATGCTCTCGACCCCCTCTGTGAGCATGTTCGAGCTGATGGTCATGACTTAGAATAGAGCCGCGAGAATATTTAATATTAACGCAAACCGACTATCAGAATCAACGGGTAGCGCCTTATATCAAGCAGTCTGCAAAGGAATTGCGAATATTCTCTCAGAATTTATACCAGATTCATTCCATTGAATAAACGTCGGCTCCGCCTGTATCAGTCGTCGCGTCGAGCGTAACGAACTGACGTCCGGCGTTTCGGGGGACGCCGGGAGTCGGAACGCTTCTCAGGTCAACTCTCGATAGAGGTCCCCCGACCAGTGGATGTCGCCGTCGTAGATGACGGGGATATCGGTACGGTCGAGGAAGTCCATGAGGTCCGACGCGTCGAGGTCCGTGCGGCGCGAGGTGCCCAAGAGGTGCGAGCGTTCGTCCTCGGGGAACGGCGGGGCGTAGATACCGCCCGCGACGCGCGGGGAGTTCGTGTCGTACTTCAGGCGGTAGGAGCCGTCGTCGTTCTCGTCGATGGTCGCCACCGCGGGCGCCGGGATGCCCGGTTCCGTGAGCACGTGCGTCCCGTCGCCGACGACGGTGTAGTCTTTCCCCATGATGATTCGGCGGCGGGCGAGCGCCAGCGCCCGTTCGAGGCTGAAGCCGTTGATAAGTAGGCGGACGAACGTCGTGCCGACGCGGGCGGCGTGGCCGTCGAGCACCTTGTCGAACGTCACCGCGCCCGCGACGCTGCCCTTCTCGACGAGTTCGAGCCCCTCGTAGTAGGAGCCGCAGGCGTTGAGGAAGAACGTCTCGACGTTCGACTCCTCGATGTTCTCGATTGCGAGGTTGCCGTCGACGCACCGGAGGCCGGACTCGTCGCAGTGGCCGATGTAGTGGACCAGGTCGTGGTGCGTCTCGAACACCTCGGCGAGTTCCGCGCGGGTGGTCCGCTTTTTCACCTCCACCTCGATGTCGAGGCCGGCGGGACCGGACTCGTAAATCTCCGCCGCGTCGGTGTACTCGTCTATCATCCGCTTGTCGTTGAGGACGGCGACCACCGACAGCGACTGGGGGTCCTCGGGGTACCGCGAGCGGTGCTCGTACGCCTCCGGAATCGACTTGAACACGTCGATGGGGACGCCCTCGGCCAACCAGCCGTGGACGCGCCCCGCCCCGAGGACGGGTTTCACCGGATTCACGTCCGGGGCGTCGCCGGAGGCGGACCGGTTCCGGTCCCCGCCCTCCGGGTCGCCGGCGCGGTAGAAGTCGTCCAGCGACCGCGAGAGGCGCTCGTCGGTCCCGAGCGGTTTCGCCTCCGGGAGGAACACGTTCGGCACGTTCGGCAGCAGGTACGGGAGCGTCCGGACGTGGTCGTACGTCGGCGAGACGTACATCGACAGGTGCCAGTCGGGCAGTCGGTTCGACACCGCCTCGAACGGCGCGTCGAGGTAGGCCTCCAGTCGGGTGCCGGCGTCCGCGCGGTACAGCGACTCGGCGTCGAGGTCCACCTCCGACAGGAGGTCGGTCTCGGCCACGTCCCGGCCGTTCGGTCCCGCGCCGCGGACGAGACAGTCGAAGAGGAACGCCCGACGGAGGATGCGCGCTACCTCCGCTTGGTAGCCGGGATTCGGGTCGAACTCGCGTTCGAGGTTCGCCGTCCGGAGCGTCGGCCACGCGTCCTCGTCGTCGGCGATTCGCACGTCGGCGCCGAGATAGTGGACGAGCGACGACGCCGGGACGAGGTAGTCGAGACTGGGCGGCAGTTCGAGCACGACCGAGGCGTCCGGGCGCCGAGCGACGACGCTGTCCGGAATCGAGAACTGCTCGCCGTACTCGATGCGCGGCGGGGGCGCCCGCATCTCGGGGAGCGACCGGTCGGGCGTCGCCGTCAGGTGGCCGGCCGGCATCACCGACAGTGCCGTCGCCACTCCCTCCGGCGACCGGGGGACGGTGACCGTCTCCGGCCGCTCGGAGCGGTCGCCGACGCCGACGGTGACGGCCCGTCGCTCCGGGAACGAGAGGACGGGCGCGCCGCCGGCGTCGGTCAGCGTCGCGGCGCCGTCGAAGCGGACGAAGACGACGGCCGCCCCCTCGACGCGGAGGAGGTGGGGGGCGTCCGGAAGCTGTACGGTCCCCTCCGCGGGTGCCGTCGGCTCCTGCTCCGCCTCCGAGTCGACGCGCTGGAGTCGGAGCAGCCCCGGCGGGAGTCTGAGTGCGGTCGCCTCGCCGCCGGCCGCGTCGACCGCGGCGCGCGGGAGGTCGTGCTGCGGGTCGCTCGCCGCCCACCCCTCGGCGGCGACGACCGCAGAAGCGGTGCCGGGACCCACCGCTTGGACCCCGGCGTCGGTCGCCTTCACCTTGACCATCAGGTACACTCGAAAGCGGGGTTTGACAGGTTTATGTCTATCGCCGAAATGGGCCGAGTGAGCGGCTGAGACGCCTCTACTACGACTTGAATGTTGTGGCCGAATTCGCGAGCGTACGCACGAGCGTGCACAGAGACGGCGGCCGAGACTGCCAAGGTGGACACATTTATTGGGAGCACGGACGCCGGTTGGAACATGGACCACAGCCACGTCCGCGGCGTCGACCCCGCGGTCGCCGACGCGTTGGAGGGCGAAGCGGAACGACAGCGAAACACGCTGGCCATGATCGCCAGCGAGAACCACGTGAGCGAAGCGGTGATGCAGGCGCAGGGGAGCGTCCTCACGAACAAGTACGCCGAGGGCTACCCCGGCTCTCGCTACTACGCGGGCTGTGAGTACGCCGACGAGGTGGAGGAACTCGCCGTCGACCGCGCGAAGGAACTGTGGGGCGCAGAGCACGTCAACGTCCAACCGCACTCGGGCACGCAGGCCAACATGGGGGTCTACCTCGCGATGCTCGACCCCGGCGACAAGATACTCTCGCTCGAACTCAGCCACGGCGGCCACCTGAGCCACGGCCACCCGGCGAACTTCACGGGGCAGACCTACGAAGTCGAGCAGTACCACGTCGACCCCGACACCGGCTACATCGACTACGACGCTCTCGCGGACCAGGCCGAGGAGTTCGAACCGGACATCATCGTCTCGGGCTACTCCGCGTACCCGCGCGTCGTCGAGTGGGAGACCATTCAGGACGTCGCCGACGACGTCGGTGCCTACCACCTCGCGGACATCGCCCACATCACCGGACTCGTCGCCGCGGGCGTCCACCCCTCGCCGGTCGGCGTCGCCGACTTCGTGACGGGGTCGACGCACAAGACCATCCGCGCGGGTCGCGGCGGCATCATCATGACCACGGAGGAGCACGCCGACGCCGTCGACAAGGCCGTCTTCCCCGGCGCGCAGGGCGGTCCCCTCATGCACAACATCGCCGGCAAGGCGGTCGGATTCAAGGAGGCCTTGGAGCCCGAGTTCGAGGAGTACGCCGAGCGCACCGTCGCGAACGCGCGGGCCCTCGCGGAGACGTTCGAGGACGAGGGCATCGAAGTCGTCTCCGGCGGCACCGACAACCACCTCGTCCTCGCCGACCTGCGTCCCTCGCACCCCGACACGACGGGGAAGGACGTCGAGGCCGCCCTCGAAGAGGCGGGCATCGTCCTCAACGCCAACACCGTCCCCGGCGAGACGCGGTCGGCGTTCAACCCCAGCGGTATCCGCGCGGGCACGGCCGGTCTGACCACGCGCGCGTTCGACGAGGACGCCGTCCGCGAGGTGGGCGAACTCATTGCCCGCGTCGTCGACGACCACGACGACGAGGAGACGGTCGACGCCGTCTCCGACCGCGTGCGGGAACTCTGCGAGGAGCACCCCCTGTACCCCTGAGGCGCCGAGCGCGACCCGCGGATTGTATGCACGTGCATGGTTATCGAAGTCGCTTTTACCGACGGAGTATGCACGAATCCGCGTGATTGAAGTGCGGCGGCCGCGGCGGTTGAGACATGACGGAGATAATCGACGGCGACGCAGTCGCCGCCGAGGTGCGAACCGGTCTCGCCGACGCGATGGACGCCCTCGCCGACGCGGGCGCGACGCCCTGTCTCGCAACCGTCCTGATGAGTAACGACCCCGCCAGCGAGACGTACGTCTCGATGAAACACTCGGACTGCGAGGAGGTGGGCATCGAGGCGCGTGACTACGAGATAGACCCCGAGGC
The DNA here is from genome assembly GCF_031624635.1 of Halogeometricum sp. S3BR5-2. NCBI lineage: Archaea > Methanobacteriati > Methanobacteriota > Halobacteria > Halobacteriales > Haloferacaceae > Halogeometricum > Halogeometricum luteum. Next base: position 970,772 of record NZ_JAMQOQ010000002.1, read on the forward strand.
GCCCGCCGACGAACTGTACGCCACCATCGACGAACTGAACGCCGACCCGTCGGTCCACGGCATCCTCGTGCAGATGCCCCTCCCGGGCCACGTCGACGAGCGAGAGGTGCTCCGGCGCGTCGACCCCGCCAAGGACGTCGACGGCTTCCACCCCGAGAACGTGGGCCGCCTCGTCGCGGGACACCCCCGATACAAGCCCTGCACGCCCCACGGCATCCAGAAGCTCCTCGCCTCGGCGGACGTCGAGACGGAGGGGGCGGACGCCGTCGTCGTCGGCCGGTCGAACATCGTCGGCAAGCCGATGGCGAACCTCCTCCTGCAGAAGTCGGAGACGGGCAACGCGACGGTGACGGTGTGTCACTCCCGCACCGAGGACCTCGCGGCGAAGACGCGCGCCGCGGACATCGTCGTCGCCGCCGCGGGCGTCCCCGAGATGATAGACGGCGAGATGCTCTCGGAAGGCTGTACCGTCATCGACGTCGGTATCAACCGCGTCGAGGCGGACACCGAGAAGGGCTACGAACTCGTCGGCGACGTCGAGTACGAGTCGGCGAAGGAGAAGGCGGGCGCCATCACGCCCGTCCCCGGCGGCGTCGGGCCGATGACGCGCGCGATGCTGCTGTGGAACACGGTGAAGGCGGCGGGCGACGCCGAGGGCGTCGCCGTCGACCTGCCGTAGCCGCGACTCCTCAGCTCCCGCCACGTCGCCGCCGTCTATCGGTGCGTACAGACGACCAGTCGCTCCTCCTCGCGCGCGACGCAGAACCGCGCGTTCTCGCCCACGTCGAAGGAGTGCGCCCCGCGTTCGGTGAGGAGGAGGCGGTCGAAGGCGTCGCCGCAGGCCGGACAGGGGACGCCCTCGCGGTTCTCGTACAGCGTCACGTCGCCGTCGTCGCGGAGCAGTTTCATCCGGTGGCGGGCGGCGTGTTGGTCGAATCGGTCGGCCATCGGCGGTGAACGGGGGCCGGGAACGAAAGGCGTTGCCCTCCCCGCTACCCGAGGCGCGACAGTCGGTCCCGGGCGTTCGCCAGCGCCGACTCGTCGCCCTCCCGGGCGTAGGCGGCGAGTTCGCGGGCGGCGCGGACGAGCGCTTCCGAGTGCTCGACGGGCACGTCGCCCTGCAGGGCCTCGGCGCGCTTGAGGTGCTCGCCGAGCGTCGAGAGCGTCCGCCGGGCCTCGGGGCGCGACTCCCCCTCCAGCCACGTCGAGAAGTCGCGTCGGAAGGCGTTCAGCGACTCCGCGTAGGCGAGTCCGCGCGCGGCCGACATCGTTTCGGGGACCGCCTCGGGCGCCGGCCGGTCGCCGCGTTCGACGCCGTTCAGGAGCGAGAGCACGTACAGTTCCGTCGCCTCGTCGGGGTCGCGGCGGCGGCCGTACACGTCCATCGCGTGCAGCAGTTCGCGCGCCGCGAGGTAGGTGTCGTCGGGGTCGCGGAGTTCCCCGCCGCTGATGAACCCGCGCGCCCGGAGGTAGCTCCGCAGGTCGGTCTTCAGGTCGTCGGCGACGGCCGCTATCGACTCCGCCTCCGCCGCGGCGCGGTGCGCGGAGAGGTCGAGTTCCTCGGCGCTGTCGGTGTGGCGCGCTCGCCCGCCGACGCCGACGCTCCGCATGCTGCCGCAGGCCGGGCAGGCGACTTCGCCCGTGTCGTAGTACGACCACTCGTGCCCGCAGGACTTGCACCGCCGGCGACCCCGAATCTCCATGTGCGGACGTGCGCGGTCCCCGGACAAAAGCCCGACGCCGCGAGCGGCCGGGGGCGATGCTCGACCGCCTCCCCCGCATCAGGTTGATGGGTCCGACGGCCCTACCCGCTCTATGCGCTCAGAGGAGGAGATCAGAGAGCAGTACGAGTTCCTCGCCGAGGAACTGGCGTCCGAAGAGATGCGCCACAGCGGTGTGAGGGAACTGTTCACACACTACAAGCGCGCCCTGGGGTGGGTTCTCGAGGAAGAGCACATGTGAGCGGGTCAATCACGACAAGGGGCAATCCTCACGCGTGCCGATATCTTTAATACAGGCAAGTGAATAAGTACAGGTGACGCTTCGCTTTGGAGGGCCGAAGCGTCAGCGGGGACCAATTCAGGGCGGCAAGCATCCACGCGATTTTCGCGTGGCTTGCTTCCTTTTCCGATACTCACGTTCCGGAGCGACTGCGTTCTCGACGCGGGTCGTCGCACGAACCCGAGAGCGACGGCGTCGACTTCCGAAATTCGGTACGAGTGGTACGACCGCCGACAGAAACTGGCGGCCAGAACGGCCGGATTCACCGCGTACACGTGCGGTGCCGGTCGTTCCGCTCCGATATACTTATTCCAGCCAGACAATAAGGAACCAATCGAAAGTACCGATGTACGACTTGACAGGATTTCAGCGTGACCTACTGTACGTCATCGCCGGCCTCGACGAACCGCACGGCCTCGCCATCAAAGAGGAACTCGAAGAGTACTACGAGAAGGAGATTCACCACGGTCGGCTCTATCCGAACCTCGACACCCTCGTCGAGAAAGGTCTCGTCGAGAAGGGACAGCGCGACCGGCGAACCAACTTCTACACGCTGACGCGCCGCGGCCGCCGGGAACTGAAGGCGCGCAAGGAGTGGGAGGCCAACTACGTCGACGTCGAGTACGGCGGCGCCCGCGTCTGAGCGGAACTCTTCTCGAACGGTAGGTCTCAGGAGGGCGTCGACCCGTCTTCATTCACGGTCCCCGCACCCGAACCCGGCCCCGCGTCCGCGGAGGCCCCCGTCTCCCTCTCCGCGGCGGGGTCGCCCGTTCCTTCCGACTCGCCGCCGGACGACGCGTCCGTCGGTACCGGCGGTCCGGCGTCGCCGGCCTCCGTCTCCGTCTCCGCGGCGGGGTCGACGGCGTACGGTCGGATGGGCGACCCGACGACGAGTTCGGGCAGGACGTATCGCGCGAAGTTGGCGACGAGGACGAGTATCATCGGCGCGAAGAAGATGCCGTACCACCCGAACAGCAGGGGGCCGAACGTGTACGCGATCATCACCGCGCCGACGTGGAGGCTCCGTCCGGAGACGTACGGTCTGAGGACGAGGTCCGGAATCGTGTCCACGACGACGAACGAGATGGCGGCGAACGCGAAGACGAACCAGATGGCCGCCGGGTTCGTGAAGTACGCCACCGCGAGCAGGTAGGAGGCGACGGGGACGTAGACGAGTTTCATGCCGACAACGGGGATGAGACTCGCTACCCCGGCGAGGAGGCCGACGAGGGCGGCCGCCGGAATCGCCATCTCCGGCGGCGCCACCGCGTTCAGCGCGGAGTAGGCGATGACGCCGATGGTGCCCGTGAGGACGGCGTTGAGGATGTTCCCGAAGAAGATGTTCTGGAAGTCGCGGTCGACGGCCGTGAAGTACGCTTCCATCACGCCGCGGTCGTCCGCGAACTGCGTCCGGAACCAGCGGGCGAAGCGGTGGTCATCGCGCAGGAGGTAGAACGCCAGCGCGATCATGACGAACAGGTGGATGGCGCCGATGCCGAAGAACGCGAGCGTGTCGGCCGCCGACCCGAGCGACCGGAGTATCTGCGACACCTGCGCTTCGGTGATATCGGAGAGGTCGAACGCCAAGAGGGCGCTCAGGTCGGTGAAGCGGGCGAGTTGCTCGGTCGTGATGGGGTACCGCGAGAGGTCGAAGAAGCCGTCGCTCGTCAGTTTGGCCACCTCGCTGGCGACGATGGCGAACGCGTAGGCGACGAGGGCCAACGCCGGAAGCGCGAGAGCGAACAGGGCGATGGCGGCCGCGAGACTCGGCGGGCGGATGCGACGATTGAGGCGGCGGTAGATGGGGCGCGTCGAGTAGTAGATGAAGATGCCGAAGACGAAGGTGCCGACGAACGAGTAGAAGACGAAGGCCAACGCCGCCGCGAGAACGGCGCCGACCGCCCACCACGCCAACCGGGCGCGGTTCATATCGAGGAGGGACATATCTGAGAACGGACCCCCAGACGGCAAAAGTCTGTCGTGAATTCTAACGTGTTTCGGGGGAGCCACAACGGAATTAAGGACGTCGCTCCACGAACGAGCACCGATGCCGTTCCCGGTCCTCTCGTCTCTCGCTCTGCAGTCCGGTGATCTGCTGTCCGCGCCGCTGTCGAACGACGTCGTCAGACTCGTGCTGGCTGCGCTCCTCGGAATGTTCCTCGGGTTGGAGCGCGAGTGGTCCGAGAAGTCCGCGGGAATTCGGACGTTCAGCCTGACGAGCCTCGTCGGCGCGGTGTTCACCCTCCTCGCCGAGGAGTCCAACCTCGGCGTCTCCCTGCTCGCGCTGGGGGGTGCCCTCGTCATCGTGCAGGGCATCCTCCTCGCCGTCGACGGCCTCCTCAACGAGGGGACGGGCCTCTCTCTGACCACTTCGATGTCGCTCATGGCGGCCTACGGCGTCGGGGTTCTCGTCGCCCTCGGCTTCACCCTCCAGGGGGTCACCGTCGCCGTCGTCTCGTCGCTGTTGCTCGTCCTGAAGCGCGAACTCCACGGGCTGGCGGGGCGGTTAGACCGAGAGGAACTCCGCTCGATGACCGAGTTCGCCATCCTCGCGTTCGTCGCCTACCCCATCCTGCCGGCGGAGTCCTACACCGTCTACGGCGTCACCATCGACGACCCGCGGGTGGCGTGGCTCATGGTCGTCACCGTCGCCGGCATCGGCATGGTCAACTACGTCGTCGTCCAGCAGTACGGCGGCCGCGGCATCGCGGTCACGGGCTTCTTCGGCGGCCTCGCCTCCTCCTCGGCCGTCGTCGGGACGATGCTCGACCACGTCCGACAGCACCCCGACGCCTACCGCTACGGCGTCGCCGCCGTCCTCCTCGCCGACGCGGCGATGGCCGTCCGCAACCTCGTCATCGCGCTGACGTTCACCGCGACGAACCGGGCGCTCGTCGGGGTGGCGCTCCCCCTCGGCTGTCTGATCGTCGGGAGCGTCGTCGCCGCCTGGTTCTCCGCCGACTGGAGCGAACGGGTTGACATCCCCTTGGAGAGCCCGTTCTCGCTGCGGAACGCGCTCACGTTCGGCGCCGTCTTCCTCGCCATCCTGGTGGTAGGAACCGTCGCGCAGAGCGAGTTGGGGACGCTCGGCCTCTACGTCAGTTCGTTCGTCTCGGGGTTCGTCTCCTCGGCGGGCGCGACGACGACGGCCATCCTGCTGTACCGCGGCGGGAGCATCGACTCGACGGCCGCCACGCTCGCCATCCTCCTCGCGACGGCGTCGAGCGTCGTCGTGAAGGTGCTGCTCTCGCTGGCCGGCCCCCGGCGGTTCGCCCGCGCGGTGGCGCTGTGGTCGGCGGCGCTCCTCGTCGGCGTCGGCGCCCTCACCGGCGCGTTCGTCGCCTTGGGCGTCCTATGAGATTCGGTGTACGTCACCACCGAGCGAACTTCTTATCGTGGGGGTTGCCGTAGGGCGGTCATGGACCGAGAGACGGCCACGCCACGAGTCGACACCCTCCCCGGCGAGAAGGCGCGCGAGTGGGTGGACTACCACCGCTCGAACGCCGCCCCCAGCACCTACGTCTACGACTTCGTCTGGGACGTCTCCGCCGACGCGGAGGGGCCGTTCTGCACCGACGTGGACGGTAACGTCCTCCTCGATTTCACGAGCCACGTCGCCGCCGCCCCCCTCGGCTACAACAACCCGAAGATACTCGACCGCCTCCGCGAGTTCGACCTCGTCGACCCGCTGAAGATAGCGGGGCAGGACTTCTACGTCTCCGACGGGCAGCGACCCGGTGAGGAGCGCTTCCCCGGCCCGGCCGGTCTGATGGAGCGACTCGTGGAGGCGACGGACCACTACGGGATGGACACCGTCTTCCTCTCGAACTCCGGCGCGGAGGCGGTGGAGAACGCCATCAAAATCGCCTACGACGAGTCCGGCGGCGCCAAGTACGGCGTCACCTTCGAGGGCGGCTTCCACGGGCGGACGCTCGGCGCCCTCTCCTTGAACCGCTCGAAGTCGGTCTACCGCCGCGACTACCCCGAAATCTCGGGTATCGTCGACATCCCCTACTGCGATTCGCGGGCCTGTACGGCCGACACCTGCGACTGCGGCTTCTTCCCCGACGACTCCGGCGCCTCGCGCCTCCGGAAGAAACTCGACCCCGAGAAGGGGCACGTCCACCCCGACGACGTGGCGTTCGTCGTCCTCGAACCGATACAGGGAGAGGGGGGCTACCGCATCCCCTCGGAGGCGTTCATGGACGAGATGGCGGCGCTCTGTTCGGAGTACGACATCACGCTCGTCGCCGACGAGATTCAGACCGGCGTGGGCCGGACGGGGAAGATGTGGGGGTCGGACCACTTCGCCATCGAACCCGACATCATCACCTCCGCGAAGGCGCTTCGGGTGGGCGCGACGGTCTCCCGGCGGGACGTGTTCCCCGAGGAGAAGGCGCGCATCTCCTCGACGTGGGGCGCGGGCGACATCATCTCCTCGCTGCAGGGGGCGCTCACCATCGACGCGATTCACGACTACGACCTGATGGACAACGCCGTCGAACGGGGCCGGCAGTTCCAGGAGTTCGTGCGCGACGCCGACCTCGCGCCCGTCGCGGACGTGCGCGGACTCGGTCTCATGCTCGCGGTCCAGTTCGACTCGAAGGAGCGGCGCAACGACGTACAGGAGGCCTGCCTCCAGAAGGGCCTTCTCACCCTCGCCTGCGGCTACGACGTGATTCGAATCCTTCCGCCGCTGGACGTGACCGAACGAGAGGTCGAACTGGGCGCGTCGCTGTTCTGCGAAGCGGTCGAGGCGTGCGCCTGAGTCGGACCTCGGACGCCGCTCTCCTCTCCGTCCTCACCCGCCGAAGTCGCACAGCACGGTCGTCGACCGCACCGCGGCGTCGACGCCGCCGCCCGGTCGGACCGCCACGACCGTCTCCGACCCGTCGCAGTCGATGAACGACCGCGGGACGCCGAGGCGCCGCGCTCCCTTCCCGTCGGCCGCGACGGCGAGGACGTAGTCCGTCGGGTCGAACAGGCGCATCTCGAAGGCCTGGTACGCCGGAAAGCGCATCTCGGCGTCGACGACGGTTCGGTCGGCGTCGACGTCGTGGAGGCGGACCGTCACCGTCCGCTCCTCGGGGGCGGCGTTCCAGACGACGACGCGGTGGTGGTACTGCTCCGCCGCGCCGACCGACACGCGGTCGAAGACGCTCGCGGGGTCGAACTGCGAGACGGTCCCCGCGCTCGGCGGCGGGAGGCCGACCTCCCCGGTGCGCTCGAAATCCTCGGCCGTCCCGTCCGCGCCCAGTGCGTTCTCGTCCGCCTCGACGCTCGTCGACCCGTTCGAGGAGGCGTCCGAGAAGGGGATGCGGTCCGCGACGTCCCGCGCGGCCGCGCACCCCGACAGCGCGGTGGCGACCCCGACGAGGAGCGAGCGTCGTTTCATTGTCAGGTCCGACGGCGTGGGGGATGTTACTTGTATCGGTGACTCAAACGGGTACTGTATCGACGGTTCGGCCGGCGAGCGCACGGGCGCGCCGGGCGGTTGACGCAGTCTACGGGCCGCCGGGTCCGCGCCGCCGACGCGTCAGGTCCACTGGTCGAGTCCGGTCTGGACGACGGACTCCTCGATTCGCTCGAACCCGCGGTCGACCTTCTCGGCGGGGATTCCCCACTCCTCGGTGACGAACGCGCGGGCCGCCTCGACGTCCGGCGAGAGGTCCGTGTCGAACTCGTAGTCGTCTGTGACCGGCGGGTCGAAGAACAGTTCGCGCACCCGGTCGGCGTTCTCGATGTACGCGTCGCGCGCTTCGAGGACGGCCCACAGGTCGCCGTGCGCTTTGACCTCCTTCAGCGCCGTCTTCGGGCCGACGCCGGAGAGGCCGTCGTTGAAGTCGGTGCCGCAGAGGATGGCGATGTCGACGAGTTGCTCGTGGGTCACCTCGAGGTCCGACAGCGTCGCGTCGAGGTCCATCAGTTCGGGGTCGCCCTTCGAGGTGAGTTGTCTGAGCGTGTACGGCGCGCCGAACAGCAGCGTGTCGTAGTCCTCGCTGCCGACGTAGTCGGCGTCGCCCCGCTTGGCCATGTGCGACGCCTGCGCCTCCCCCTCCGCGGGCGCCTCGACGACGGGCACGTCCAGCAGTTCCAGCAGTTCGCGGCTCGTCTCCTGAATCGTCTCAGTGAGTCGCTGCGTCCGCGCCTCCAACCGCGACGCGGCCAGGGCGTCGCCGCGCTCCTCGGCCTCGCGTTTCAGCTCCTCGGCCTGTTCGCGTCGCGCCCGGCGCTCGGACACCTCGGCGTCCTTCAACTCCGTGACGCCGCCGTCGAAGACGAATATCGGAACGAGGTCGTGCTCGAAAAACTTGGGAAGCCCTTGCACGATGCCGACGAGGTTCGCCACCTCCTCGCCGTCGGCGGTGGTGTAGACGTCCTCGCGGGTGAACTTGACCGTGGTCGTCAGGTACCGGTACAGCCAGTTGTGCGCGTCGACGGCGACGACGCTCCCCGCCACGTCGTCGAACGACACGTCCGAGAGGGACGCCAAGGTCCGCAGGTCTGCGTTGCCCATTACCCGCCGGTTGGGTCGCGGGGCGCTTTAACGTCCCGCGTCTGCCGTGTCGTCGGCGTCGTCGGCGTCGTCCCCGTCGCCTTCTGTCTCTCCGATTTCGACGCCGTCGAGGAGGGCCGGCGGGTCCGACCCCTCCCGTGCGGAGAGAAAAGCCGTCTCGGCGTCGCCGAGGTCCCTGTCGCGGTAGTCGTCCAATCCCGCCTGGTACGTCTCCCGCGCCCGCCCCGCGGGCGCGTCGGCCGGCCGTTCGAGGACGAGTTCGGCGAGTCCGGTCGTCTCGCCGGTCCACGCGAACCCGGCCTTGTGGAGCGCCTCGTAGGCGAACGGGTTGTTGACGGCGATGGCGAGCGTTTCGTAGCCCGCACCGCGGGCCGCGTCGGCGACGAACGCGCAGAGCCGCGGTCCCAGCCCCCGCCGCTTGCGGTCCGAGCGGACGGTGACGTAGCGAATCCAGAGCGTCGACTCGTCCGTGCGGTCCTCGTTGAACGCCGCCGCGGCGGCCACGGCCGAGTCGTACTCCTCGGAGGGGGCGGCCGTCGGGTCCCACCGGTCGACGACGACGGCCTTGCCCGTGTTCGACATGACGAACTTCCCGGCGTAGGCGAACCGACGGTAGTCCAGACGGAGCGTCGGTCCGTCGTCCGCCCATCCGAGGACGACGAACTCCATGGCCGAACGAGGGGGGCCGCGCGGTTGAGTGCGTCGGTCAGCCTTATTCGCCTCCGGGGCCGTAGCCGACGGTATGGCGAGCCTCCACGGCCGGGGCGACGTGCGCTTCTTCGACCGCGTCGCCTCGCTGTACGACCGTCTGATGCCCTCCGCGGACGCCGACGCCCTCCGCGCCGGCCTCGCGTTCGCCCGGCGGGACGTTACGCGCGTGTTGGACGTTGCCGGCGGCACCGGCCGCGCCTCGCGGGCGCTGGCGCGCGAGGGGTTGTCTGTCGACCCCGTCGTCGTCGACTTCTCGCGGGGGATGCTCGCACGGGCGCGGGCCGACGGGCACCCGGTCGTCCGCGCCGACGCCGGGTCGCTGCCGGTCCGCGACGGCGGCGTCGACGCCGTCGTCGTGGTGGACGCCCTCCACCACCTGCCGGACCCCGAACGGGGCCTGCGGGAGGCGGCGCGCGTCGTCGGCCCCGGCGGGGTCGTCGTCGTCCAGGAGTTCGGCCCGCGGACGCTCCGCGGCCGCGGCCTCGTCCTCGCGGAACGCGCCGTCGGCTTCGACTCGACGTTCTGGACACCGACGGACCTGTGCGCCCTGCTGTCGGCGGCGGGACTGGAGCCGAGAATCGTCTCCGAGGGGTTCGAGTACGTCGTCGTCGGACGCGTCCCGGCGGAGGGCTAGAGCGGGCGACACACGGGCGAACCCCTCGCTCGCTCGAACCGACACCGAAACGGGAGAGTCATGTAGGACGGTCCGAATCCAACGGACATGGGAACCTCGAACAGTTCGTTCCTCGACGAACGGGTGGACGCGGACGCGTTGCCCCTCGCGGTGGGGGATTTCCTCGCGTTGGCGCTCGTCTTGACCTACGGCGTGGTGAACCACAACGGCGTGGAGTACCTCTCTTCGAACCCCGCGGGGTGGATTCTGACGATGGTGCCGTTCCTCCTCGGGTGGGCCGTCTGCGGGACGCTCATCGGCGCGTACTCGGCGGGGGCGGCGGAGAGCGCGAAGTCGGCCATCCCGCTGGCGATTCGCGGGTGGATTCCGGCGGCGCTCGTCGGCCTCATCCTGCGGTGGACGGCGATATTCGAGGGCGGCGTCGAACTGGTGTTCGCCGTCGTCATCCTCGTCGCCGGCCTCGTCGCCCTCGTCGCCTGGCGCTGGCTGTACTTCAAGATTGTCGGGTAGTCGCGGTCTCTTTTCTGTCGAGTTCGGTTCGAGTTCGATTCTGCGAAGCGCTCAGTCCGAGGCGACTTCGGACGCCGCCGACTTCCCGCTCCGCCGCGCGAGGTAGAGACCGAACCCCGCACCGGCGGCGGCGATGCCGGCCAGCGTGGCGAACAGCGCCGCCGGCGTCGCGTACGTCAGGATGGCGCCGGCGAGGGCGCCGCCGAGGGCGCCGACGCCGAACACGCCGAGGTAGGTGTAGCCGTAGGAGAGGCCGCGCGTGCCGGCCGGCGTGTACTCCGCGACGGTGGCCTGGTAGAACGGCTGGATGACGAACAGGAAGAAGCCGAGCACGGCGCCGAAGGCGAGGAGGGGGACGAGGCCGGCGTTGACGACGGGCAGGAAGAGGACGGCGAGGACGGCGAGGGCGCCGAAGGAGCCGACGAGGCCCCACTCGACGGGCAGGCGGTCGGTGAGTTTCCCGCCGGCGTACTGCCCGAGGACGCCGACCATCAGCAGCCCCGAGTAGAAGTAGCGCTCGGGCTGAAGCGTCTGCCCGGAGTCCGCGGTGACGCCGAGCGCCCCCGCGAGGCCTGCGGGCAGCAGCGACGCCAGCGGCACCGGTTCGAACGTCCCCAGCCCCGACAGCAGGTCCGGGAGGAAGGTGAGGACGCCGCGGTAGTACAGCCCCGAGCACATGACGACGAGGAAGACGACGACGAAGCCGCCCGCGACCATCCGCCTCGACTCCGCGAGGAACTCCTCGACGGAGTCGACGCCGGCGTCGGCCTTCGAGGAGCCGCCCGCGCCGGCGTCGACGGCGGCGTTCTCGTCGAACTGCGCGCGCGTGGCGTAGGCGCCGGCCGCGAGAGCGGGGAGCGAGAGGAGTATCGCCACCGTCGTCCAGTCCAAGAACATGAGGAGGACGGCGGTCAGAAGCGGGCCGAGGCCGATGCCGACGTTGCCGGCGATACCGTGGTAGGCGAAGCCGGTGCCGCGTTCGTCGACGCCCTTCGAGATGAGGGCGAGGCCGGCGGGGTGGTAGACGCTGGCGGCCGCGCCCCAGCAGAGCAGCGCGAGGGTGACGACGACGAGGTTCGGCGAGAGACCCAGAAGGACGAACGAGCCGGCCATGCCGAACAGGCACAGCGAGATGAGCCGCCGCGAGCCGATGCGGTCGACGAGGACGCCGCCGGGGAGGGCGCCGACGCCGAACAGCCCGTAGCCCGCCGTCACGACGAGACCCAGCGTCGCCGCCGTCACCTCGACCTGCGTGAGGCCGAGATTCACCACGTCGAACTCCGTCAGCCAGATGGAGACGAAGATAGGGATGGACAGCTCGTAGGTGTGGACCATCCCGTGCGCGAGCATCACGAGGGCGACTATCGAGCGGTCGTTGCGGTTCACGTCGGTAGGTCCGACCAGCGCACAGTTGAACGCTCGGATGGGGGCAGAATGTGGGACAGTTACATAAGAAATAATACCTGTTTTGGCGTGTATATGTTTACATCCTGAGTAAACCGCCTGTACGATGTGCTAACAGCCCACGTGCCCGTGGTTCGGGACTCATAACTTATGAGAATCCTACGCGGTGCTAACGGAATAGATACTGGTGAGCAATGGGAAAGAACTATATGACGTGTACCCGTAGAATACTATGTATTATGACAGGGTACTACGACTACGTTCTCGGCCTCATTCCGCTCACACTGTTCGGTCTCACCGGCACGCTATCGCTCGTCGGCTTCGATCTGACCCAGGCGGTTCCCGTCGCCGCCGCCGTCGCCGCCGGCATCGTCGGACACGCGCTGTTCGTCAACGGGCCCGTCTCCGCCCGCGCGGGGCGGACCTTCGAGGCGGACGCGCCGACCAACGCGCACTCGAACCCCGCGACGCCCGTCGACGCCGACTAGTCGTTTCGCCCTGTCACCCCGACGACGTCCGCGTTCGCGTTACCACTTTTCTGATACCTTCCCCGCGAGCCACGGCGCCGCCGTCCCGCACGTTCATCACGGTGGCGTTCGATGTACCCCCCATGACGGAGACGCTGTTTCTGACGAGCGACGACGTGACGGGACTCGCGACGCCGGCCGAGTTCGTCGACGCCGTCCGCGACGCCTACCGACAGCGCGGCGAGGGGGCGCCGGCCGAACCGCGGACGAAGCTCACGAACGAGGAGCCGCCGGGCTTTCTCACCACCTACGCCGCCGTCCTCCCCGAGACGGGCGCGATGGGCGGGTACGCCTACAGCGCCGGGTTCGGCGCGGGCGACGCGTGGTTCATGACGCCGCTGTTCGACGCCGAGTCGGGCGAACCGCTGGCGCTCCTCGACGGCGCGAGCATGAACCCGTTCAAGACGGGCGCCGCCGGCGCCGTCGGCGTCGACGCCCTCGCCCGCGAGGACGCGACGACGCTGGCGATAATCGGAAGCGGCGCGCAGGCCCGGGGACAGCTTCGAGCCGCCGCGACGGTGCGGGACTTAGAGACGGTCTGGGTGTACTCGCCGACGAAGGAGAGCCGCGAGTCGTTCGCCGGCGAGATGGACCGCACGCTGGACGCCAGCGTCGCCGCCGTCGCCTCCCCGGCCGCGGCCGTCGAGGGGGCGGACATCGTCGTGACGGCGACGAACGCCTCGGAACCGGTGTTCGACGGCGACCGGTTGGAGGACGGCGCGCACGTCACCGCGATGGGCCAGTACACGCCCGGAAAGCGCGAACTCGACGCGACGACCATCGAGCGCGCGAAGTACGTGCCCGACCTGCGGGCGCGGGCGACGCAGGACGCGGGGTCGTTCATGCACGCCCTGGAGGAGGGCGTCGTCGACGAGGACCACATCTACGCCGAACTCGGCGAGGTGGTCGCGGGCGAAGTCGAGGGCCGCGAGGACGACGAGGAGGTCACCGTCTTCGACAGCGGCGGCACCGGCATCGAAACCGTCGCCGGCGCGTACCTCCTCTACGAGAAGGCGAAGTCGGAGGGCCTCGGCACGACCATCGACTTCTCGCCGGCGAGCGAGTCATTGACCGGCGAGTAGTCGGGAGCCTCACAGCGAGAGCCGAGAGAGTCGAGCGAGCGACCGGAACGCCCGCGGCAGCGCCGAGACGGCGACGGCGCAGGCGACGGCGGGCACGAGCACCCCGAGCGCGAACGACCCCCAGTGCAGGTTGGCGGCGACGCCGAGGTACGTCCCGCCGCCGACGACGAGGCTGTAGTACGCCGACCGGCCGGCGAGCGTCCCGAGGTGGCCGGGCGCGGGCCACTGTGCGCCGCCCACGTACCCGCCGCGGAACGCCGCGACGGCCAGCGGGGTGGCGCAGAGCGCCGTCAGCGCCGACAGCGCCACCGCTTCCGCCGGCCGGGCGAACAGCAGGAACCAGAGCGTCGGCACCGCTAAGGTGGATACTTCCATCCCGGCGGTCAGACTCTGGTTCAGGTACCGGTCGAACCGCCGGATCGTTCCCGCGGCGCGTCGAACCACACGAACGATTAGGGAAGAGTCGGCAAAACGCTTCGGTCGACGTTCACTGTAACCGATAGCGCAGGATAGCCGCGATGCCGCCGAGGTTCTTCAGTTGGCGGCCGGGGTCGAACTCCGAGGAGAAGACCGCAACTTCGCCGCCCTGCCGTTCGACGGTCTGGATGACCTCGTTGACGTCGACGTCCCACTCGCCGGCGCCCTGTCGCTCCTCGCGGAGTCGCTCGTCGAGGACGAGAAGCGTCTCGACGGCGCCGAAGTCCGCCGCCTCCGCGACTTCCTCGATGCCGTACGACACCTTCTCGCCCGTGGCGATGCCCTCCATCAAGTCGTCGATGAGGTCCGCCTCCTTCGAGATGCGCGTCTGCGTCTGCACCTCGTCGACGGCGCCCCGCTTGAGCACCTCGTGGACCCCTCTGTCGCCGACGCCGGAGGTGTCGACGACGGTCATCTTCTCGACGAGGTCGCGGTGGTTCTCCGCGATGTAGTCGCGGGCGTCCTGCTTCGTAAAGCCCGGCCCGGCGAGGATGATGGCGTCGACGTCCATCCGGGCCAGCGCCTTTCCGAGTTCCGCGAACAGTTCGGACCGGGGCCGGGCGTACTCGCCCTTCCCCGTCGGTGCCGTGAACGAGAAGCGCTCCTCGGTGCCGTACTGCGCCACCGTGTGGATGTACGCCGCCCCCTCCTCGACGGTGGCGATGACCACGTCGGGGTTCTCCGCGGCCTCCTCGGCCTCCTCGATGCGCTTCTTCTGGTCGGGCTTGAAGTGCTTCTCGATGGTCACCTCGTCGTGCTCCTCGACGTTCAGCGTGTGGTGGTGGCCGAGTTGGTCCTCGCGGGAACTGCCGACGATTTCGCCGCCGACGCGGAGGCGGTTGGCGAAGCGGGCGAACTCCACGTCGCCGACGCTGATGGTGACGTTCATGTGTTCGCGCTGGCCGCCGGTGTCCCGCATCTGGTCGTCGTCGCGTTGGATGCGGCGGGTGGTGTCGCCGGAGACCAAATCGCCCGATTCGAGGACGTGCGAGAGGTGCCAGAGGTCGTCCACGTTCTCGGGGACGAGCGTGATGCGTTCGCGGCCCTCCTCGCCGCGCCCGCGACTCGAAATGCGCATGTCCGGACGTGCGGCGCGGGCGGGGAAAGGTGCTGCTATACTCGCGTCCGGCGGACTGACGGCCGACGGAATCGGTCGGATCCGAAAAGTCGAGAGGGGTCTACGGGCTCACGCGGGAATCTCGGACGCGCCGAGTTGCCGCAGCAGTCCGAGGGCGTCCGGGTGGACCCACCGCTCGGCTATCTTCCCGTCCTCGATGCGAGTGAACACCGCGTTCGAGACTTCGACGCGCTCGCCCGTCGGTTCGAGACCCATGAACGGGCCGTCGTGCGTCCCTCGGAGCGTCACGCGCATCGCCACCGTGTCCCCCTCCGCGACCACGTCCTCGACGGTGGCCGAGAAGTCCGAGAACGCGCCGACGAAGGCGCCGACGCTCTCTTTGATCCGCTCGCGTCCGCGGTGTTCGCCGAACGGGTCGTGTTCGACGGCGTCCTCGGCGTACAGTTCGTCTATCAGGTCGAGGTCGCCCCCCGTGGCGACGTCCTCCGGGACGCGCCGCGCGATTCGTTCGTTCTGTTCGGTACCGGTCGTCATCTCCATCGTGCTCACGCCTCCACCGCGCTCCCTCCGCGGCCGCCCGTTCGCGCGGCTACGCGGCGAGCGCTACCCGTATATACGACTCGCGAGACGTTAATCGTTACCGGATATCACGGTTTCGGCGGGAACGTCCGAAGCGCCGGGTTCGTCGCCGTCGGTCAGACGCTCGACTCGACGACGCCGCGGCGCTTCTTGCTCAGTCCCTCGGCGAAGCCGCGGCCGTAGAGGTAGTACATGGCGACCTGCACGTAGAACAGGACGAGAAAGCCGACGAGGACGGGGGAGAGCAGCGACCCGATAGCGCCGAGGACGAGGCCGACGAGGGCGGCGAGCACCCACGCCTTGAAGTACTCGCCGGTCGTTGCCGCCGAGGCGATAGTCGAGATATCGAACGCCGCGCCGAGCGAACCCTCCACGGCGAAGTTGGCGAACCCGGCGGGGGCGAAGTAGCCGACGACGAGACCGAACAGGGCGAGGACGAGCGACCCGAGGAGGAAGGTGGCGCCCACGGCGGCGCTCGGGTCGCCGGACGGACTCGTGAGCGATCCGACCACCCCGAGGACGACTGCGAGACCGAAGAACGGGACGACGACGACGAGCGCGTACGCGAGGTTGACGACGAGCAGTTTCAGACCGTCGACGACGAGGCCACCCCAGTCGGTGAACGAGGGAGCGGCGCGTTCGCCCTTCGCTGCGCTCTCGAGAACGCGGACGAGGTAGCCCTGGACGATGACGACGGGGAGCACGAAGATGGACAGGAGCGTGAGTACCCCGCCGATGATGACCGTCGGTATCCAGTCGTCGCTGTTCTTGAGATACGAGAGCGCGTCGCCTAACATCGACCGAACCGAGAGCGGTCGCTCAGTTAACTCTTTGCGAAAAAACCGAACGACGGCGGGGGACGGGGGCGCTCAGATGACGGCCTGTTCGTCGGGCTGTTCGCCCATCTCGCGCATCTCGATGTTGCGCAGGTCGCCCCACGCGTGACCGATCATGTAGTAGGCGGCGACCGCGGCGTAGAAGCCGAGGAACGCGCCGGGTATCGCGCCGATGAACGGGAGGATGCCGCTCAGCATCCCCGCCACGATACCGGCGACGAAGATGACGGCGAAGCCGCTGATCCACGCCGTGAAGTACTTCCCCGAGGTGAGCACGGGGCGCAGGTCGCCGAACGAGAACGCCTTGCCCACGCGGTCGGTCTCGACGAAGTTCGCCACCGCCGCGGGGATGACGTACGCGGCGAGGAGGCCGAGCACCACGGAGACCAGCAGTCCCGCGAGGAAGCCGAGGCCGCCGAGCACGTTCGCTCCGTTGGAGCCCTGCCCCACGAAGATGGTGAACAGGCTCCCGGCGACGAGAACGCCGGCGACGACCATGGGCACGAGACCGTACACGAGGGCGATGGCCGCGGCCTTCAGGCCGTCGACGGCCATGTCGCCCCACTCGTCGAACACGGGGGGTTGCTCGTCGCCGCGCATCGTCGCGCGGACGACGCGGACGAGGTAGCCGGCGACCAGGATGGTGGGAACGACGAGGAAACCGAGCAGGCTCAGGATACCGCCGATGAGGACGGTCCGTATCCAGCCCTCCTCGTCGTTTCGTAAGTAGGTGAGTGATTCGCTAATCATGGTGTATCACGAGCGTCCCTCCTCCCCCGCGTTGCGCCGCACGTACGGTTGACCGGCGCGCCGGATTTCGGTCGCGCCGGGCCGTCGTTCCGCCGAAAGGACGGAGTGGTACGCTCGGGTGTAATGACTCCGTTCCGAAGGATAAATATATATTATAGTTCTGTCCGAATAACGGAACGTTATAGCTCTTTTGGCCGTCCTACCGTCGGCGATGACGGACGACGGCCGCCGACTCGGAGGCGTCTCGGCGGCGACGGGCCGGGCGTCAGTCCTCCAGTATCTCGCTCCCGCCGGGCGGCAGGAACTCCTGAATCTTGTCCGGACTCGCCACCTTGCGGAGGAACGACTGGTCGGCGAACACCTCCTTGAATCGGCGGTACACCATCTTCGCGGCGTCGTTCTGGGCGTAGCGACCGGGTTGGAGTCGCACGCTCGCCTCCAGGCGGTCCTCGACGGCCGACGGCGGTCCACCGAGGACGCGCGTCTCGCCCTCGCACTGCACGCCGACGGCCACCTTCGCCTCCACGTCACGGAAGTACGTTCGGTCGCCGCGGACGACGAACGACCCCTTCTCCAGATATTCGCCGGATTCGGGGGTCTTCGACACCTGGTCGGGCGTCACCATGTACGCCTCGTCGGCGTACCGACCCTCCTTCCAGATGGAGGAGTAGGAGACGGCGAACTGCGCCGCCTCCCGCTTCGTCGAGTCGGGGAAGTCGACGGCCTCGGAGGGTTCGGAGGGGCCCGTCGCCTTCACGACGGTGACGGGGCCGCCGTGCGCCTGCGTGTGGAAGAACAGGTCGTGTTTGTTCAGATATTTCTTCACTATCTCCTCGTTCTGGTCGGCGTTGCGCCCGCCGATGACGAGGTAGCCGTCGGAGGTGTGGAACCAGCGGAACTGCTCGAACCAGTGCTCCTCGGTGCGGAGCGGGATGGACGTCCGAGAGAGCCAGTCGATATCCTCGGGTTCCTCCTCCTCCTCGTCGTCCTCGTCGTCGGCCTCCCACTCGTCGCGGCGGCGCTTCACCTCCGCTAACTCCTCGCGGGTGTCCTCGATGGCGGCGAGGGCGCCCTCCTTCTTCCCCTCGACGCGTTTCGCTTCCTGATACAGTCTGTCGGCGTTCTTCTCGACGCCCGTGTCGACGACGACTTCGACGCGCGTGCCCTCGAGTTCGACGGTGACGGTGCCCTCGGCGCCGTCGACGTCGACGACGGCTTCGGCCGCCGGGATGCCCCGTTCGGCGCCGTCCTCGAGCGTCTCTCGGATATCGTCCCACGGCACGTTCTCCTCGCGGGCGTCGCGGACGGTCGTGAGCACGTCGTCCACCAAGTCGTAGTGGGCGTACAGCAGTTCGGCGCGCTCTCGCTCCTCTTTCGCCTGCTCCTCGAAGCCCTCGATGGCGCCCTCCTGCTGCTGGATGATGCGCTTTTTCTTCTCTATCTCCTCTTCGAAGTCCGGGCGGTTCGACCCCGCTTCCTCGTCGGGGTCGTCCTCCGCCGAGCGGTCGAGTCGGAAGAAGTACTCGTCCAACGCGTCGTTGAACGTGTCGTGGGACTCGCTGTTGAGCCCCTCGGCCTCGTGCTCTTCGAGGGGGAACGGCGTCGCGTCGACGACGGCGCCGTCCTCCTCGTAGACGCGCGGGTCGAAGTCGCCCGACTTCAGGCGGTCGCGGAACGACTGGATGGCGTCGTAGACGGCGCGGAACTCCTCGTCGCCCGCCTCCGAGATGTCCATCGTCTTCTCGACGCCCGCGCGGGTGCAGAACTCCTCGGCGTACAGGCCGCCGAGGTTCACCTGCGTCGCCAGCGTCCGCACGACGTCGGTGTCGGAGTCTTCCATCCGGCGCTTGAATCCCTCGTAACTCACCGTGAAGGGGTGCAGGCGCGAGGAGGGGAACTCGTACTGCGCGCCCGGGGCGACGGTCCGCGACTTCAGGCGCACCGTCTCCAGACTCTGGACGACTTCGCCCGTCTCGTCGAGGACGGCGACGTTGCCCTGTCCGAACAGTTCGACGACGATCTGCGTGTCCTCGTCGTCGCGTTCGAACTCGAAGGTGAGGATGCGGTCGAACTCGTACTGCTCGACGCCCGCGAAGTCCGCGCCGCTGAGTCGGTTGCGAAGCATCATCGCGAAGTTCGGCGGCCGGCCGGGCGCGTCGGGAACGTGCTCGGGTTTGGCGGCGTGCGCCCGCTTGACGTCGCCGACTTCGAGGATGAGTTCGACGCGGCCGCGGTCGAAATCGCGCATCCGCAGGCGAAGCAGGTCGTCGCCGTAGAGATAGGCCTTGTCGACCTTCGCCCCCTCGTACCGGTTCAGTTCGGTGACGAGAGCGCTGAGGTCCACGCTCGTCAACTCCCGCTTCGGGTCCATACCCCCGCCTTCACGGCCGCGGATGAAAAGCCGCACGTTCGACTGACGAGGGTGCGGCGTCGGACGCCGACGAGACTGACCCCGAGGTTCGAGAGCACGACGTGTCTGATGTAGCAGTCATACTTACTGGCGTGGTGTGAGGATAATCAGAACAGGGGCCAAAACGGCTATCTGTCTGATAGGCAACTAATCGACAACCATGTCGAAGCCGCATCGGAGCGTCGACGAGGAGGAGGGGGAGACGATCAGACACTGTTCGGAGTGCGGCGGCGACCGGGAACACGAGGTGAGCGTCACCGTGGCGGAGACCGACGCGCACGACTACGTCCGCGAGGAGAACGAGGAGTACGCCCGGCAACCGCACCGCGTGTACGAGTGCGTCTACTGCGGGAACACGGAGTTGGAGTCGCTTCGGTGAACGGAGGCGGGCCGTCGGGGTCGGTTCGCCGACCTCGGACCGCACCGAAACGCTCAGTCCCCGGGCGGGCGTGCGAGAGGACATGACCGACCGGAACGCCGACGGCGACGCGGACTCGGACGCGACGGCGGACGACGGGGTGCGCACGGGCGTGTCCATCGTCCGAACCGACGAGGAACGCGAAGACGCCTTCGCCGTCCGCTTCGACGTGTTCGTGGACGAACAGGGCGTCGACGAGGAGTTGGAGTGGGACGAACACGACGAACCCGGCGCCGAGGCGACGCACCTCGTCGCCTACGACGACGGCGCCGTCGTCGGCGCGGCGCGGGTCCGCCCGTACGACGAGGAGACGGCGAAGGTCGAACGCGTCGTCGTCGCCGCGGACAGACGCGGCGAGGGGTGGGGCGAACGCGTGATGCGCGCCGCCGAGGAGGAGGCACACGCGGCCCGGTTCTCACGAGTGAAACTCCACGCGCAGATCCGCGTGCAAGAGTTCTACGAGTCGCTCGGCTACCGCGCCGTCGGCGAGGAGTTCGAGGACGCCGGCATCCCGCACGTCGAGATGCGGAAGTCGCTCGACCGAGAACTGTAAGATATCATATTTGGTATTCAGAGACGTACGCTTTTCCCTCACAAAACGGTGATAGACACGATGTTAGAGATACTTTCCGCGGGAGTGGCGGCCGCGATGCGTCCAACCGGCGACGACGGCGGGCTGGAACGGGTCACCGCGGTGCGTCAGGTGCTCGACGCGCTTCCGATGCCGGCGTTCGTCCTCGACACCGACCACACGGTCGTCGGGTGGAGCGACGGGATGGAGACGCTCCTCGGAATCGCTCCCGAGGACGCGCTCGGGTCCGACAGCCGAGAGACCATCGTCGTCGGAGGCGACGACGAGCAGTCGCTCTCGTTCGCCGACAAGGTGCTTCTCGCCCCGCGCACCGCCGCGGAGGAGTACGGCGTCGACCGGCTCGACAGCCCGTACACGAGCTACCGCGTCTACGAACGCGAGAGCCGCCTGCGCACGGCGTCCGGCAGCGACGTCGACATCCGGTTTCAGGTGATGCCGCTGTTCGACGGCGGACCGGACGGCGAACTGATGGGCGTCCTCGAAGTCATCCAGGACCGGACCGAGGAGCTCCGGCGGCGCGAGGCGCTGCAGTCGCTCGTGACCGAGGTGACCGCGACGCTTCGGAGCGCCGCAACCGGGGCGCTCGACGCCCGCGTGGAGTACGAGTGCGACGCGCACCTCTTCGAAGACGGACTGCTGGACGTCGTCGGCGAGGTGAACCGAACGCTGGAGCGCTTCGAGTCGCTGGTCGCGAACGTCGAAGGGCACGCCGCGGACGTCAGCGGCGCGGCGACGACGGCGAACGACGCCGCACACCACATCGACGGCCGCGTGACGGAGCAGCGACTCGCGCTGGAGACGGCCCGGGACGACCTGGCGGCGTTCAGCGCCACGATGGAGAAGGTGGCGGCGAGTTCGACCGAGGTCGAGGCGGGGGCCGACCGGGCGCGCGTGAACGTCGCCTCGTCGCTCGATTCGACCGCCGAGACCCGGTCGGTCACGGACGAGGTCAAAGCCCGCAGCGACGAACTCCTGGAGACGGTTCACGCCCTCGAAGCCGACATGACGGAGATAAGCGAGGTGGTGTCGCTCATCTCCGAGATAGCCGAGCGGACGAACATCCTCGCGCTGAACGCGAACATCGAGGCGGCCCGCGCCGGCGAGGCCGGGTCGGGGTTCGCCGTCGTCGCCGGGGAGGTCAAATCGCTCGCCAACGAGACGCAGACCCACACCGAACAGGTCACAGAGCGCATCGAGCGCGTACAGTCGCGCGCGAACGAGACGGCGCGGTTGGTCGAGACGACCCACGAGGACATCGGCCGCGCCGACGCGGCCATCGACGACACCGCCGAGTCGCTCCGCGAGGCGGCCGACGCGGTGGACGAGGCGGTCGAAGGCGTGAGCGAACTCTCGACGGCGAGCGACGATCAGGCCGAATCGGTGGAGAGCGTCGTCGTCACGGTCGAAGACGTCAGCGACGACGCCGCGGAGATAGAGGAGGCCATCGGCGATATCGTCGCCGTCGTGGAGTCCCAACACGAGTCCGCGGACCGACTGGACGCCATGCTCGCGGAACTGACGCGGTAACGGGAACGGCGCGGACCGAACGCGGAGCGACGAGGACTGAGGTTCTCCGATGCGTCCCGAGGCCGTTCCGAAGCGTTTCGAAGAGTCCGCGGACGGGTCAGTCGTCGCCGGTGCTCACCGACGACGTCTCGCGTACGGCGTGACCCGTCCGCCGGACCCTGAAACCGCCGGCCTCCTCGCGGCCGTATACTCGTAGAGGGGGAAAGTGAAACGATACAACTTTCCCTGATAGACAGTATTTCTGATAATACAGCGGGGCCAGCTACTCGGTGGCGGGGGGGACGCCGGAGAACTCGAAGCGCGCGCCGCCGGTCTCGCTCTCGGTCAGTGCCACCGACCAGCCGTGCGCCT
This sequence comes from Halogeometricum sp. S3BR5-2, assembly GCF_031624635.1. Classification (NCBI taxonomy): domain Archaea; kingdom Methanobacteriati; phylum Methanobacteriota; class Halobacteria; order Halobacteriales; family Haloferacaceae; genus Halogeometricum; species Halogeometricum luteum. The sequence goes on from NZ_JAMQOQ010000002.1 coordinate 993,176, forward strand.
CGGCTATCTGCGCGACGATGCGGAGCCCGAACCCCGTACCGTCCCGCGACGTCGAGTAGCCGGCCTCGAACACCGCTTCGCGCGACTCCGGCGGGACGCCGGGACCGTCGTCCGCGACGAAGAAGCCGTCCGGAAGCGCGCCGACGGTGACCGTCACGCCCTCACCCGACCCCGTCGAGTCGGCCGCGGAGCCGTGTTCGACGGCGTTCCGAAGCAGATTCTCGAACAGTTGTCGGAGTCGGCTCTCGTCGGCCCGAATCGAGCGGTCGACGTCGACGGCGAGCGACGCGTCGCCCGTCTCGACGTTCAGCCAACTCGCCTCCGCGGTCGCGGCGAGTTCGACGTCGGCGGGGCTCTCGACGGCCGCTCCCTCCCGCGCGAGCGTCAGCAGGTCGTCGATGAGCGTCCGCATCCGCCGGTGCGCGCGCCGCACCGCGTGGAGGCTGTCCGCGTCGTCGGTCGCTATCAGTTCGAGATGGCCCTCGGCGACGTTCAGCGGGTTCCTGAGGTCGTGCGAGACGACGCTCGCGAACTCCTCTAGGCTCTCCTTCTGCCGTCTGAGCTTCCGCTCCTGCCGCCGTCGCTCGGTGACGTTCTGCGACATCGCCATGCCCGCCTCGACGCCGTCGTCGCCGCGTATCGGGAGCGTCCGGATCCGGTACTGCTCCCCGTCGAGTCGCTGCTCGAAGGTGTGGCTGTTCCCCGCGAACGCCTCCCGGTAGTAGTGTTCGAGTTCGTCCGCGATGGCCGCCGGGAACAGGTCGTACGGCGTCCGGCCGAGGAAGTCGTCGGGCGACAGACCGACGTTGCGCAGTTCCTCCCCCTCGGCGAGCGTGTACCGCAGGTCCTCGTCGAACAGGAAGACCCCGCCGTCGGGGACGTTCTCGACCAACGTTCGGTAGCGGTTCGTCGTCGCTTCGAGGCGTCGCTCGCGTTCGACCCGCTCGGAGATGTCCCGACTGATGACGAGAAAGCGGTCCTCGCCGTTCAGCGCGAGGCGTCTGAGGTGCACCTCGACGGGGAGCGACGAGCCGTCTCGGCACCTGTAAGACCCCTCTAGTTTACACCGGTCACCCGCCTCCATCTCGGACCACAGCGCCCGCGCCTCGTCCGGTCGGATCTCCTCGTCGAGGTCCCAGACGCTCGTGCCGACGAGTTCGTCGGCGTCGTAACCGGTCTTCGCGCACAGTTCGGGGTTCGTCTCGGTTATCGTCCCCTCGTGGTCGTGGACGTTTATCATGTCCGGCGAGTTCTCGAACAGCGCTTCGAGTCGGACCGTGGTCCGCCGGAGACGCTCCTCGCGTCGGTGCCGCTCGGAGATGTCCCGGAACTGCGAGAAGACGGCGACCATCTCGCCGTCCTCGTCGGTGACGACGCGGTTGTGCCACTCGCAGACGATGCGCTCGCCGTCCCGGCGCACGTTCTCGTCGACGCTGTGGTAGCCCCCTTCCGACTCCATCAACGCGGACGTGACCGCGTCGACGTTCTCGTAGCTGGCGTCGGCGACTATCTTCTCCCAGGTGTGTCCGCGCAGTTCGCCCTCGTCGTAGCCGAGTATCTCCGTGGCGGCCTCGTTGACGTCGACGATTCGGAAGCGCTCGTCGTACTCTATCACGCCGAGCGGCGACTGCTCGACGAAGAGGGCGAGTCGTTTCTGACTGGCCTCCAGCGCGGTCCGCGAGCGGTGCTGGTCGACGGCGTTGCGGACGCGGTTCGCCAGCACGGCGTACTGTCCGTTTCCCGTCTCCTTCTGGAGGTAGTCGGAGACGCCGGTCGAAATCGCCTCGCTGGCTATCTCCTCGCTCCCCCGACCCGTGAACAGGATGAAGGGGGCGTCGACGCCCGCGGCCCGAACCGACTCGAAGAACGCCAATCCGTCGGTCTCCGCCAAGTTGTAGTCCGAGACGACGCAGTCGAACTGCCCTTCATCGAGCAGTCCCAGCGCTTCGGCGGCGGTGGTGGCCGTCTCGACGGTCGTCCCCTCGGACTCGCGTTCGAGGAACGCGGCGGTCATCTCGGCGAAGCCGGGTTCGTCGTCGACGTGGAGGACGCGGACCGGCCGGTCGGCCTCGAACGCGTCCGGCGACGAGGTCATCCGTCCGCCCCGTGGTCCGCTGGCGTCCCGGCGAGAGACCGCCGGGCGGCCGTGTTCCGTTCGAGGACGGAGACGAAGACGTAGGAGAAGGATGCGGTACCGACCGTGCGCGCGGGTGTCGTGCGAGTGGGTGACATCGGTGTGTCGAACGGGGCGAGTCGGACGGGAGCGGCCGACTCACACCGGTGCGTCCGGGCCGTTCGTGCCTCCCCTTCGATAACATACACTATAAATGATTGGTCAGATTCGCCTCATTAGGTGGGCGCGACGCCTCCCTCGCCTCTCGTGAGGAGGTAGCAGACGAACGAGGAGAGCCAGTGGGACCCCGCGTAGTCGTCGGTGAACGCCCCTTCGACTCCCGACTCGGCGTGTCGGCGGGCGCTCTCCGCGAACGGGTCGGCGTAGGGGTGGTCGCCGAGGGCGTCCACGACGCCCGCCAGCGCCCACGCCTTCGAGACGTTCAGACCGACGAGGTGGAGTGCGACCCCCTCGTCGGGGTCGGCGTCGACGCGCGCGGGGTCGAGGAGCGACGCGTACGGCGCCGTCCGCACGTCGGGGAAGAACCGGTCGGCCCACGCCCGGAACTCCCCGCGGTCGTACACGCGCCGCATCAGGTCCGCTTCGGTCAGCGACGGCGACAGGAAGTCCCAGCCGAGCGGTTCGTACTCGACGGGGTACGCCTCATCCCCGTCGAAGAACGACTCGGCCGCCTCGTCGACGGCGTCGGCCAGGGAGTCCTCGCCGGTCGTCCGCGCGTAGTCTCGGACGCAGTGGAGGGCGAACGCGGAGTTACCGTGCGTCCCCACTCTGAACGGGCGCTCCTGCGCCAGGAACTCCGACTCGACGAGCGAGCGCACCGTCCGCGTCAGCGGTTCGAGCGCCGACCGCCACCGCTCGGCCGTTTCGCTCCCCCACAGCGACAGTTCCGCGTCGAGGTGCAACAGCCACGCCCAGCCGTACGGTTTCTCGAAGGCGGGGTTCGCCTTCAGGTACTCGGCCTCCCGTCGGACGTTCTCGGGCGTCAGTCGCGCGTCGAGGCTCTCGACGATGTCCGCGCGGTTCGGGTGTTCCTCCGACAGTCTGAGCTGTCGGACCAGCGCCCAGTGGCTGTGGACCGCCGAGTGCCAGTCGTAACAGCCGTAGAACGCGGGGTGTCGCTCCTTCGGGCGCGGCGCGCCCTCCGGGGAGTCGACCTGCCGGACGTAGTGGGGAAACTCCGTGTCGACGGACTCCAAGGGGTGTCGCGCGAGCCGTTCCCACATTTCGGGGGTGAGCCAGTCGCTCCGGCCCCGGAGAATCCGCTCGGGGTCGGTGATGTCGTCCATGCGAAAGCGTCTCGGGGGCCGGACATAGTCGGTCCGGTCCCGCGAGAGTCGGTGACACGGGAGAGACCGCAGCCGCTCAGAACCGCTTCGACACGTACGGACCGTCCTGGTGGTAGCCCAGTTTCCGCTTGTAGTACTCGCGGACGCCGATGCCGGAGATGACGCTCACCTTGTCGTAGCCGGCGTCGCGGGCCATCTCCTCGGCGCGTTCGAGGAGGCGACGGCCGTAGCCCTTGTGCTGCCAGTCCCCGTCCGAACCGATGCCCGCTTCGGAGCCGTACACGTGCAGTTCGCGGACGAGGGCGGCGTCTTCGAGTTCCCGCCGGACGGGATTGTTCGGGAACCGAAGCCGACAGAACCCGACGAGGAGGTTCTCCGCCGGGTCCTCGAACGAGAGGAAGTGCTCGGTTCCCCCGGCGGCCTCGTACGTCTCCACCCGGAGTTCGACGCGTTCCGGGTCGGGGTCCGCCTCGTTCATCCCCACCTCGCGGGCGCGGATGTCGTTCACCTCGATACCCTTCTCCTCGGCGCGCTGTTCGGCCAACTGGCGGAGGTTCGACTTCCAGACGCCGGCGTCGATGAAGTCCGCGGGGATGTCGCGCTGGACCCGTTGGAGGCGCGTGTACTTCGGAATCATCCCCATCACCTCGCTTATGACCTCCGCCGCCTCCTCGTTGTTCAGCGGGTCGTACTCCTCGTTGCGCCACATGTCGTACGTTATCGTGTCGCGGACGACGAGCGTCGGGTATATCTTCAGGTAGTCGGGCCGCCAATCCGAGTTCTCGAACAGTTGGCGGAAGTCCTCGATGCACATCTCCTTGGTCATCCCGGGCTGACCGGGCATCATGTGAAAGCCCACCTTGAACGCCGAGTCGCGGAGGCGGCGGTTGGCGTCCAGCGAGGCCTGCACGCCGTGCCCGCGGTGCATGTCTCGGTTGACGCGTTCGTAGGTGGTCTGGACGCCGACTTCCACCTTCGTCGCGCCCAAATCGAGCATCCGGTCTATCTGTTCGGGGTCGCACCAGTCGGGTTTCGTCTCGAAGGTCGTCCCGATGTTCCTGATATCGGCCGTCTCGTTCTCCGCGATGACGTCCTCCAGGTAGCTGAACTCCACGTCCTCGGGGTCCGGTTTGAACGACCGGTCCTCGGCGGGGTTCGGCTCCGAATCGAGGTCGTAGTCGTTCATCGCTTCGAGGGCGCGCTTGACGAACCACTCCTGGTAGTCGTGGCTCCGGGCGGTCATCGTCCCGCCCATCAGGATGAGTTCCACCTTGTCGACGGGGTGCCCGATGTGTCTGAGCTGTTCGAGTCTGAGCGTGACTTGACCGTAGGGGTCGTAGTCGTTCTGGACGCCGCGGGCGGCGGCGGGTTCGTGACCCGTGTACGACTGCGAGGAGGAGAACTCCGAGGCCGGGCCGCCCGGACAGTAGAGGCACTTGCCGTGCGGGCACATGTGCGGGGAGGTCATGATGGCGACGGGCGAGACGCCCGAGGCGGTCCGCACGGGTTTCCGTCGTGTGACCTCCTGTACCTCCTCGCGCCGGCCGTCGGGGGCGTGTCGGAGGATTTCGGCGTTCTTCGGCACCTTCGGTGAGGAGTGCTCCGAGCAGGCGTCGAGCTTCGCGGATTCGAGGCTCTCTCTATCCACCTCGCCGTCGAGGATGCGCTCGACGAGCGTCTCGCAGGTGCGGCGGAACGCCTCCGTCTCGGTGGGCTCTTGCTCCTCCTTCGCGTCGGCGTCCGCGCTCACGGCGCCACCACCGCCGCGACGGACGTTCGGACGAGAGACATCGTTGCCTCTCAGTCGCGTCGTTTCGCGGTTAAGGGTGTCGCTCGGGGGCGTACCGTTCGTCGGCACAGAGGAGAGCGCCGCCGCTGGGAGCCGAGGGGAACGGGACGGGGGGGGTGCCGCGTGAGAACGAGAACTAGAACTGGTCGACGACGGCGTCGATGACCGCTTCGACCACGTCGTCGCGCGCGCCCGAGAGGAACTCGATGCGGTTGTCGCGGACGGCGACGGCCGTGACGCCGCCCTCGGGGACGGCCTCGCGGGCCGCCTCGGCGACGGCGCGGATGTCCACGTCGGCGGTGCCGCGGACGAACAGTTCGTCCGTCGAGGTGGCGACGGTGACGTAGTCGTCGCCCTCGCGGTTGCGGCGGTGGAGTTCGTCGACGAGCAGCGACGTCGGCGGGAAGTCGAAGCGGTGGGTGTACGCGTCGGCGTCGAGGACGGCGACGGTGACGTCGCCTTCCGTTCGCTCTTCGAGGTTCGCCTGCGCCGTCTCGACTTCGGTGTCGAGTTTGATGCGGAACTGCTCGGCGATGTGGCCGGCGAGGTTGCCCTCGACGGCGTCGGCGGCGCGCTGTGCGCCCGCCGAGACGCCGTCGTCGAACAGCAGGTCGGTGATGAGTTCGCGCTTGTCCTCGTAGGACTGGTAGTACGCTTCGAGGGCGATGGCCTCGCGGAGTTCGCGCGTCCGGTCGGCGTCGTAGCCGGCCTCCTCCGCCAGTTCGAGGTACGCCTCGGGCGTGTCCTCCCAGTAACTCACGGCGGGGAGGTGACCGATGTCCTCACGGATATCGGTATCGAGGGCGGCGGCGAGGTTCGCGCCGAGGGCGCCCGTCGAGAGGTCGGACGCGTCGGCGCCGACCAGTCCGGGGCTGACGACCACGTCGGCCTCGTCTTCCACGTCCTCGTCGGCGTCCGCGGCGTCGACGACGACGCGGTTCGCGCCGTAGACGCCGAGGAGGCCGAGTCCGTCCAGCGACTCGGCGGTCGCGCCGACGCCGAGCAGGAGGACCAAGGGCAGTTTCTCGCCGTGGCGCTGTTCGTCCTGGAGCATCCGCGTCACGTCGTTCGTCGCCGCGTCCATGCCGTAGACGGGGTCGTCGAGCGGTCGGCGGGTGAAGTAGTGGTACTCGGCGTCCGCGCGGTCGTGCTCCTCGCGGATGCGGGGGAGCACGGCGCGTTCGACGGCCGCGCCGGCGACGTAGCCGTCGGCGGTGGCCGGGTGGCGGACGACGATGGGCTGGGATTCGAGGATGGCGCGGTTGAGCGCCTCCGCGGCGTCGGTCAACCGCTCGGTGACCGCCTCGACCGACGCGTGGTCGGCCAGCGGTTCGACCGACTCGGGGCGGGCCTTCGCCGCCAGCGCGTCTTCGAGGCGCTGGAGGACGGCCTGCTCCTCCTCGCCGTCGAGGGCCGCGAGGTCCTCCGTCTCGACCTGCAGTTCGTCGCGGCGCATCTCCACCTCGCCGTCGAGGCGGACCACGTCGCCCTCCTCGATGTCGGGGTAGGCGCGGACGCCCGCCTCGACGAAGGCGGCGCAGTCGACGACGCCCGTCTCGTCGCGGAGTTCGAAGATGGTCGGGCCGCCGGTCTGTCGCGTGCTGACGATTTCGCCCTCGAGGCGCACGTCGTCGCCGACGCGCTCTTCGAGGCTGTCGACGGTGACGAGCGTGAAGCGGTCCTCGTCGGCGTCCGTCTCGGCCACGTCGTCGGCGTTGCCGTCGTCGCTCGGAACCGCTCGCTCCTCGCTCTCGTCGGCCTCGCTCTGCGCGTCCGCGTCGGCGCCGGTATCGTCGGCGTCGGACGACTCGGCGTCCGCGCCGTCGTCAGCGTCGCTCCGCCCGGCGTCGCTCTCTTCGTTCTCCTCGTCGCTCCGGGACTGGCTCTTCCCGTTACCGCGGCCGGAGGTCGACCCCGTCGACCCCTTCGGCTTCATCTTCACCGGGCCGGAGTCGTCGTCGTCGGAGGAGTCGACCGGTTCGCCGTCGTGGTCGCCGTTCGGGTCGTGAACCTTCGAGCCGCGGAACTCGCGTTCGGACTGGCGGATGGACCAGCCGAGGTCGATGTTACCGTTGTCGCGGATGTTCTTCACCTGCACGAACACGGTGTCGCCCGACTCCCAGTCGAGACTCTCCAGTCGACGGTCGAGTTCGCTGCGGTGCAGCAGTCCCGTCACTCCCTTCGCGAGGTCGACGAACACGCCGAACTCGGCGAACCCGTCGACCGTACCCTTGTAATAGCGCCCCGGCGTCAGCTGTTGTGGGGAATTTCCCCGAAACTCGAACCACACGTCTTCGTCGTGCGTAATCCAATCCATTGCGTGCAACAAACGACCCGGGACTAAAACCCTTGTCGAATCGCTCTCGGCGGCCGTTCGTCTCTGCGCCGTTGCTCCGCTCTGCCGCCGGATTCGACCGAAGACGGAAGGAATAGTCGGCCGGCCGATACGTCGCCGCCCGTCGATTCTCGAACGTCGGCGGCGCCTTCGGAGCGCAGGACGGTCGGCGTCGACCCGGGAGGAACGCGGCGCGCTGGGGGCTCAGATGAGACCCGCGAGACGGAGGACGTGCTCGAACGCCGCCCACCCCTCGAAGACGTAGCCGAACAGGAACGCCGCGGGGAGGGCGCCGACGGCGAGCGCTCGGCGGGTGCTCACGCCGTGTACCTCGCTCAGGCCCACGACGAGGAGCGTCGCGCCGTAGGCGGTGCAGACGAAGCGGAGTTCCGGCGAGGGGAGGCCGGCGAGGGCGCACGGCGCCGTCGCGTAGGCGACCACCTGTACCGTCTGGCTGATTCCGCCCCTGTCGCGGACGCCGACGAGGAGCAGGACGGTCTGTATCGCCGCGGTGAGATGCAGCACCGCCGGGGCGAGGAGGAGGGCGACGAGGGCGAGGCCGAGGAGCGCCGAGACGGCCGGGCCGCCGGCGAAGGCGGGGATGCGGCCGGGCGCGAACGCGAACAGGCCGGTGGTGTACGCGACGGCGACGACGACGGCGAAGACGAGTCCGGGCGCCTGGTCGCCCGGCGCGACGCCGTTCTTGAAGAACCGGCGGGGGCGGACGAGCACCTCGACCCACGCGCGGGCGACGCCGCGGGGGCCGCGTTCGCGCCCGCCCTCCGGATTTTCGACCCACGTAGTCACGTCGCTAGCTTATTCGCGTTGCAGCGTATGACAGTTGCGACATCGCGCCTCGTAGGACTCCTCCGCTCCGACGACGATGGTCGGGTCGTCGTAGCGGGCGGGTTCGCCGTCGACGAGCCGCTGATTCCGGGTCGCGGGTTCGCCGCAGACGGTGCAGATGGCCTGCAGTTTGTCGACGTACTCGGCCGTCGCCATCAGTTGCGGCAGGGGTTCGAACGGTTCGCCGCGGAACGTCTGGTCGGTGCCGGAGACGAGGACGCGGCGGCCGTCCGCCGCGAGGCGTTCGCAGACGTCCACGAGTTCGGCCGAGAAGAAGTTCGCCTCGTCGACGGCGACGACGTCCTCGCCGTTCAGTTTCTCTACGATATCCCAGACGCCCTCGCCCTCGGCGGGCACGACGTGCGCCTCCCACTGACTGCCGGCGTGCGACCCGACCGTCGTCTCGCCGTAGCGGTCGTCGACGGCGGGTTTGAACACCCCGACCTCCTGTCCGGCTATCTCGGCGCGCCGCAGTCGACGGAGCAGTTCCTCCGTCTTCCCGGAGAACATCGACCCCGTGATGACCTCCACCCACCCGCTCTTCGTGATGGCGTGCATACCTCCTTCGGGTGCGAGCGAACGGCAAAACCGTTGCTCATTCCGCGCCGCGCGGGGGGCGGTGACGCACCGCGTTCGCTCGGCGTGCGGGGTCCTATCGGCCGGCCGCGCCCACGTTCTCGCCCGCCTCGAACGTCGCCGGGTCGGGTTCGATGGTCGCGTACTCCACGACTCGCCTGCCGAGGACGCGGACCCGGCGGTCCAGTCCCTCGTTCGTCAACTCGTCGCCGTCGAACTGCGCGGAGACGTGCGGCAGGGCGGCCTGATGCGGGAGGACCCACGCGTTCAGCGCCCGGCAGACCGAGCGGAGGTGGTCGAGCGCCGTCACGGGGAAGCCGCCGCCGGCGACGGCCAGCAGTCCGACCGTCTTCCCGTCGAACTCGTCGAACCCGCAGTGGTCCAGCGCGTTCTTCAGCACGCCCGAGTACGACCCGTGGTAGACGGGCGTTCCGAGGACGAGGGCGTCGGCGTCGCCGACCCGTTCGACCACCGCCTCGCTGTCTCCCTGCGCGTCCTCGTCGGCGTCCAGCACCGGCAGGTCGTACTCCCGCAGGTCGAGCACCTCGCCCGTGCCGCCCGCCTCGCGGACGCCGTCGAGCGACCGCTCCAACGCCAATCGAGTGTAACTCCGCTTCCGAAGGCTCCCGCAGACGGCCACCACGTGTGTCGATGTCATATTACACGGTTCGCCCACGGGGACAAAAGTGGTGCGCGGTGGCGATGCGAGCGCCGCCGACGGCGAACGGCGGGAACGCTGAAGCGTGCCGCAGACGTGGAGCGCTGTATGAAGACGGTGTTCCACCTCACGAGCGGCGACGTGAGCGACTGGCGGCACGCGCTGGGGAACGTGAGCAACCTCCTCGACGACGGGACGGTCGAGGTAGAGGAGGTTGCGCTCCTCATCAACGGCGACGCCATCCACCTGTTCACCGAGGGGTCGCCGCTGGCCGAGGAGGTGCGGGCCCTCGGCGACGACGTGCGCTGTCTCGGCTGTCGCAACTCGCTGACCGGGCGCGACATCCCCGAATCGAGGCTGCTGGCGAACGTCGAGTCCGTCCCCTCGGGCGTCGGCGAACTGACGCGGTTACAGTCCGAGGGGTACGCGTACCTGAAAGTGCCGTAATCGAAGGGATCCGAAACCCGAGCCGCGAAGGGCGCTGTCGGCCGTTACCGGTCGGCGACGACTAATCGACGGCTACTGGCCGCTCAGCCGCCGCTTCCGGCTCTCGAACTCCGCCTCGTCGATTTCGCCGCGGGCGTATCGCTCCCGGAGTTCGTCCATGGCCGGATCGGTTCGGCCGTCCTCGCGCCGCGCGAGGAACCAGTAGGTGACCGCGACCGGGACGCCGACGAGGAGAGCCGTCCAGAGGAGGCCGACGAACAGCATCCCGAGGCCCCAGCCGCCCATCCCCATCCATCCGGCGGTTCCGGGTCCCATCCATCCGCCCGCGCCCATGTGAGGCATCCACCACCCGTTCGTTCCGCCGCCGGACACCACCGCGGTTCCGAGGGCGAACGCGCCGACGACGGCGACTGTACCGACCGCCCAACCGAGGAGTTTTCGCTCGTTCATCGTAGCTCACTCGTCTAGAGGGAGGCGGCCTAATAGGATAAGATGGACATCGGTTCCCTCGAACCGGGAACCGCGAGCGGCGACTCGGGAGCCGCGGATGTCGAGTTCCTCACGACGACCGGCGTTCGAGCAGCTTCAGCGCCGGCGTGGCCGAGACGCCGTGGACGACGACGGAGACGAGGACGACGGCGCCGACGAGCGCCCAGAGCCGCCGGGCCTCGGGGAAGGGGGCGACGTTCAGCGCGTGCGCGAGGTAGTAGAACGAACCCAGCCCCCGGATGCCGAACGACGCGATGACGCCGCGTTCGAGGGGGTCGCGGTCGAACCCGAAGAGACCGACGGCGCCGGCGAGGGGTCGGACGACGAACACGAGCGTCAGCGCCACCGCGACGCCCGTCGTCGTCAACGGGTCGAGCAATCCGGCGGCGAGCGCCCCGCCGAACAGCACCATCAGCACCGTCATCAGCGTCTGTTCGCTCTTCTCGGCGACGTCGTGGAGCGTCTCGTTGTAGTCGTGCTCTCGCTCGGCGTCCCGGACGACGAGGGCGGCGACGAAGACGGCCAGGAAGCCGTACCCGCCGACGAGTTCGGTGAACGCGTAGACGAGGAGCGTCCCGCCGAGCGCCTCCATCCCCCGAACGCTCCGGGCGAGTTCCGAGTCCGGGCTACCGGCGAAGACGACCCAGCCGAGCGCCCGGCCGACGAGGTACCCCGAGAGCAGTCCGACCGCGAGTTTGTACCCGACGTCGACGAGCGCCCACTCGCCGAGCCAGAGGCCCGGGTCGACGCCGAGAAGCGCCACGGCGATGGCGAGGTTCGTGAACGGGAACGCGAGGCTGTCGTTGAGTCCGGCCTCCGAGGTGAGCGCGAAGCGGACCTCGTCGGTCTTCCCGGCCGCCCCCTCGGCGGGTTCGTCCTCCGCGCCCGCGCCGGGCTCTTCGACCTGCATCTCGGAGGCCAACACCGGGTCGGTCGGCGCGAGCACGGCCCCGAGCAGCAGTGCGGTCGTGAGCGCGAACCCGGCGACGCCCCACCCCAGCAGCGCCGCGGCGGCGATGGACAGCGGCATCGTCACGCCGAGCAGTCGCCACGTCGACGCCCAATCGCGGAGGCCGGGGGTGCGGTCGAGTTTCAACCCGGCCCCGGTCAGCGCGAGGATGACGCCGAGTTCGGTTAGCTTCTCCGCGAGGGTGCCGTACTTCAGAGGGTCCGGCGCCGGGAGTCCCAGCGGAAGCGAGAAGGCCGCGAAGCCGAGGCTCACGTAGAATATCGGGAGCGAGACGGGCCAGTCGCTGACGAATCGGGGGAGCACCGCGAGACCGACGAGGGCGAGCCCGACGACCAACTGCGCGAAGAAGTACGGTTCGAGGGCCATGGCGGCGACTCTCCCCGGTCCCGTAAATAAATACTCGCCAATCTGCAAAAATATTTATTCGTAGTGGCGTAGAATAAACATCCATCCATCCCATGCGACGACGCCACATCCTCCGTCGCGGCGCGGCCGCCCTCGCAGTCGGTCTCACCGCCGGGTGCGCGGCGAAGGCGGACGGCGGGAGCGACACGCCCACGGCGGCGAAACGGCAGACCCCGGCCCACGGCGACCTGCCGGCCCTCCCCGTCGAGGAGCGGTGGTCGGTCGCCGGGCGGTCGGTCGGGGACGCCGCGTCGACCGACGTCGCCGACGCCGACGCGTTCGAGGCGGCCGTCGCCGAGGGCGGACCGGCCGTCGAGAAACTGACGAAGCGCGGAAAGAAACTCGAACTGAAGGCGACTCCGAGCGACGCCGCCGGGCGGGGCGTCGTCACCGACGTGGGACACGTCGCGGGCGCCTACGCCGCCCTCGTCCGGAGCGACGACTCCTTCGAGCGCGTCAGCGTCGCGCTTCTCGACGGCGGAAAGAAGCCGTTCGGGTCGTTTCAGGTCGTCACGCCGTGGGCGGAGCGGTACGTCGACGGCGAGTGGACCGCCACGGAGTACGGCGAGGCCGTCCTCGGGACGCTGAAGACGAAGTCGTAGTCAGTCGCCCGGAAAAGGGCGGAGATACCGGCGGCGAGTTCCGGGCGACCGAGCGCTCACTTCCACGCCCCGCGTAACGCGTTCGTGCGAGAGTTTGCATTCACGGTGACCTACGAGGAGGGCGCCGACCACCTGATGGACGTGTTCATCGCCAACCCGGGGCTCTACGCGCGGACCGTCTCCTGCCACGCGACGGCCGATACGATGTGGCGGGTCGACGAGGTGACCGGCCCCCGGGAGGCGCTCTCGGCGTTCGACGAGCAACTGGCGCGACTCGACCGGTGTTCGAACCTCCGGGGGATGGGCGGGTGTCCGGTCGACCTCTCCTACGAGGTGCTCGCGAAGCGACCGACGAGTCGGGTCGTCTACTCCCGGCAGTCGGAGGGGGGCGACTGCAGGTCGGTCCCCTATCTCGCCGCCGCTCACCTCGGAGACGGGACGCTCTGCCGGGCCGAACAGCACGGCCGCGAGTACAAGTGGCGCATCCTCGCCGACGAGGACGCCGCGGTCGGCGCCGTCTACGACGAACTGGAGGCGAACCTCCGGGATGGCTTCGAACTCGACTTCGAGCGGCTGAGCCGCTCGCCCGACTGGGCCGACGACGCGGGCGGGGACCTGCCGCTGGAACAGCGGAAGGCGCTGGAACTCGCGGTCGAACACGGCTACTACCGGAATCCGCGGGAGAAATCGCTCCAAGAAATTGCGGAGGCCGAGGGGCTGCCCACCTCGACGCTGCAGTACCGCCTCACCCGCGCGGAGGCGTGGCTGGCCACGACGTTCGTCTCGAACGGGGGCGCGACCGCCGCACCGGCGGCGGAGTCGCCGGCGGACGACTGACCGGAGCGGCGAAGGGAGGGAACGCCGTCGCCGGGTCGCGCGGACGGCCTCGCCCCGCGACTCTCAGCGGTGCGGACCGGTGTTGGGATATCACGAACGAGCGTCCAACGTGGTTCGGACCCAACTCGAAACCGTAGACAATGACCGAGAACGCGGACGCGACGGGAACGGACGTATCGCGGCGACGAGTGCTTCAGGCCGGCGGAACGGCGCTCGCGGGACTCACCTTCGCCTCGTCGGCGAGCGCGCACGAGTCCGACGCCGAGCGGGGACGCGGCGCGGACGCGTCGGGGCGAGGAGCCGTCGACCGGACGCTCATCGAGGATGGCATCGTCGTCTCCGTCGACCCCGACATCGGCGTGCAGTACGGGGCCGACGTGCTCGTCGAGGACGGGCGAATCAGCCGAATCGAAGCGGACATCGAGGACGCCGACGCCGACGTCATCGACGCCAGCGACGCCGTCGTCCTCCCCGGGTTCGTCAACACCCACCTGCACACGTGGCAGGCGGGGGTCCGGGGCGTCGCAGGCAACTGGACGTTCCTCGAGTACCTGGAGACGATGCTCGGCGAGATAAGCGCGCAGTACGAGCCGAGAGACGCCTATCTCGGCAACCTCTTCGGCGCCGTCGAGCAGTTGAACGCGGGGACGACGACGGTGCTCGACTGGTTCCACATCGCCAACACCCCTCGTCACACCGACGCCGCGATAGACGGACTGGCGGACGCCGGCATCCGGGCGCTGTTCGCGCACGGGCCGCCGGGCGACGACAGCGCGACGTGGTGGGAGGACAGCGGCGTCACCCACCCCGACGACATCCGCCGCCTCCACGAGGAGCGGTTCCCCTCCGAGGACGGCCTGCTCTCTTTGGCGATGGGCATTCGCGGCCCCGACTACTCGACGGACGAGGTGGTGACCGACGACATCGAACTCGCCCGCGAACTCGGGATTCCGGCGTCGATGCACATCGGGTCGCTCGGCGGCGGCGGCGTCGAGAAACTGCACGAACTGGGGCTGCTGGGCGACGACCTCAACTACGTCCACGGCAACCGCCTCTCCGCCGAGGAGTTCGCGCTCATCGGCGACTCCGGTGGGTCCCTCTCGACCACCCCCGAAGTCGAGATGCAGATGGGGATGGGCATGCCGGCGCTCGGCGACGCTATCGACGGCGGCGCGATTCCATCCGTCGGCGTCGACATCGTCTCGAACGTGAGCGGCGACATGTTCACGCAGAACCGGATGGCCCTGCAGGTTCAGCGAGCGCTCGACAACCAGCCGACCGTCGAGCGCGGCGAGCAGATTCAGAGCGTCTCTCTGAGCGCCCACCGCGCGCTCGAACTGATGACCATCGAGGGCGCCCGGGCGCTCGGCATGGAGTCGGAAATCGGGTCGCTCACGCCCGGGAAGCGGGCCGACATCACGCTGATTCGAGCGGACGACATCGGCACCGCTCCCGTGCACGACCCCGTCCAGACGGCGGTGTTCCAAGCGGGCGTCGCGAACGTCGACACGGTGCTCGTCGACGGCCGCGTCGTCAAGCGCGACGGCGACCTCTACAACGCCACGGCGAAGCGGCGTCGGGAGCAACTCGTCCGCTCGGGCGAGCGGGTGCTCCGGGAGAGCGGCCTGCTGGAGGACGGTCGCTTCCAGCGGTGAGGCCCGTCTGGTGCCGTCGCCGGCCGTGAGGGGCTGACGCCCCTCGAATCAGCCGAGGGCGCCGCGGCCACCGCTTCTAAGTACGGATTGAGAGAAGCGGCAAGAGCATGAGCGACGACACCTCGATGAGCAGACGGACGGCGCTGAAAACCGGCGGCGCGGGCGCGGCGATGCTTGGTATCCTCGGGTACGGGGCGGGAGGGGTAGCGGCCGCCGACGCCGAGTCAGGGGCGGACGAGGGCCGCGAGGATTCGGAGTCGAAGCCGGAGGCGGAGGCCGAATCGGCCGGCGACGAGTTCGCCTTCGGCGGCGACCTCCCGGGACTGCTCGAACGCAACGGTCTCTGGTCGGGCGCGCTCCCGGAGGGGTACTTCGAGGGCGTCCGGACCTCGCAGTCCCCGGCGGTCGTCTCGGTCTGTTGCTCGGACTCGCGGGTCTCACAGGAGGGGATGTTCGCGGCACCCCTCGACGCCGGCTTCCTGTTCAAGCCGTCCAACATCGGCAACAAGGTCACGACGCGCGTCGACGGGGAGCGAGCGGTCGACGGGAGCTTCCTGTACGGGTTGGAGGTGTCCGGCGCCTCCTCGGGCGTCGTCGTCGGTCACACGGGATGCGGGGCCGTCACGGCCGCCTACGAGTCCGTCGTCGGGGAGGCGGGGGAGCAACCGCCCGGAATCGAGGAGGAGGTCGCACCCATCGTCGACGTGGTCGAGGAGGCCCTCGACGGCGGCGCCGTCGAGACGGACGCCGAGAAACGAGCGGTCGTAAACCAACTCGTCGAGTACAACGTCCACGCGCAGGTGGAGTACCTCCGCGAGAGCGACGAGGTGTCCGAAGGGAAGGACCTCTACGGCTTCGTCTACGACTTCCAGAACGCCTACGGCGACGTGGACGGTCGGACCGTACTCGTCAACGTCGACGGCGAGACCGACACCGACGCGCTTCGGGAGGCGGTTCCGGACGGCTACGAGGAGTTCGTCGGGAGTCTGCTTCACTGAGGTCGTCGCGTCGTTCGCCTCTCGGAGGCCCGTTCGCCGCCAAAGCCGTTCGGGCGGGCGCGTGCTTCGGGAGAGCGGTCTCTCGGAGGACGGTCGCTTCGAGCGATGAGTTGAGAGAAGCGCCAAGCGCGTGAGCGACGGCACCGAGGTCGGCAGACGGGGGGCGCTGGAAGCCGGTGGCGCAGACGCGACGCTACGGCCCGTTGTCCGACCCTCACGAACGTACGGTACAGATATTTACTCGAAATAGAGTTAATCTGCAGAAGCCTTATTAGCGCTTCTCGCGTACGGTTTCGTATGGAAACGCCCGTCGCGACTCAGAAACCCACGCAGACCGGACTTCAAAACGTACTCGTCGCCGTCGGACCGACCGACAGCGACCGCCTCGACCGCCTCGTCGAGGAGACGATCGACGTCGCCGGCCCCACTGGCGCGACGGTCGTCCTCGCGCACACCTTCAGCCCCGAGGACTTCGAGGACCGGGTCGAGGCGCTGGGCTTCGACGAAGCGACGAACGACGTCTCCCCCGACAGCGTGGCCGTCCGGTACTCCGTCATCCGCGAGTTCGCGGCCCGCCTCGACGCCGAGGGCATCGACTACGAGGTTCGCGGCACCGTCGGCGACGAGGACGAGGGTATCACCGCTCTGGCCGAGGAGTCCGACGCCGACCGCATCCTCGTCGGCGGCCGCAAGCGCTCTCCCACCGGGAAGGCGGTCTTCGGGAGCCTCGCACAACAGATCATGCTCTCCGCGCCCTGCCCGGTGACGTTCGTCCGCGCGGACACCGAGTAGTGCCCCGTTGCCTCTCGAACTGATCTTTTCGACGTCCGCTCTCTCCCGCGTGGCCGACGCTCAGCCTCGAAGCCGGGCGACCGTCCCGCCGTCGCGTTCCGCGAGTTCGACCAACTCGTCGGCCGCGAGGTCGGAGAGGAGGCCGCGCAGCCACTCTTCGCCCGTTTCGCCGCCGTAGTCGACGCGAACCCGCGGCCCGAGTTCCGCCAGGGAGAGTTCGTCGTACTCGCCGAGCACGCGAACGACCCGGCCCCGAAACTGTCGTCGACTCCCCTCGAACTCCGGTTGCGTCGGCACGTCCGGCGCGGTGAAGTCGCCCGTCTCGTAGGCGTGACACCACCGCCTCCACGGACAACCCTCTTCGTCGCACCGCGGCGTCTTCCCGCAGGCGACCCCGCCGAGTTCCATAATAGCGTTGTTCCAGACGCGCGACTCGCCGTCGGGCATGAGGCCGGAGGCGACGCGTTCGAACGCGGCGTCGTCGTCGGGGACGTCGAAGGCGCGGTGCAGAACCCGTTTCACGTTCGTGTCCACCACCGCGTCCCCGTTATCGAACGCGAACGAGGCGACGGCGTTCGCCGTGTAGGGACCGACGCCCATCAGTTCCGACAGTTCCTCGGGCGTGCGCGGGAACTCGCCGTCGTACTCTTCGACCACCTGTCGGGCCGCCTCGTGGAGGTACTTCGCGCGGTTGTTGTAGCCGAGGCTGTGACCGCTCCAGAAGGAGACGACGTCGCTGCGGTCGGCGGCCGCGAGGTCGGCGGCGGTGGGCCACTCCTCGAGGAAGTCCGCCCACGCCTCGACGACGCGGCCGAGTTGCGTCTGCTGACTCATCACCTCCGAGACGAGAATCTCGTAGGGGTCGTGCGTCCGCCGCCACGGGAAGTCGCGGTGGTCCGCCTCGTACCACTCGACGAGGGCGTCGCGGACGGCCTCTACCTCCGCGGGGTCGTCGGGAAGGGCGGGCGCGTCGCCGGCGTCGAGGGTCGAAGCGTCGCCGTCGGTCATCGTGCGGAGGTGGGCCGGCGCGGGCTTAGGGGTGGTGATTCCGCGTCGGTCGGGTCGGTTCGACGGTCCGGATAGTCGCCGGTCCGAGCGGGGGTCCGTCCCGAGTCGCAGAAGCCTTACGGGCCGCAGTCCTCGGGGGAGGATATGGGACTCGACGAACTCACCGACGACGTCGAAGCCGCGTACGCCGACATCGACGCGGAGTCGACGGCGTCGCTGGACCGCGAGACGCGACACGAACTGGCGATGCTGTCGGCCGTCTTCGAGACCGACGAGACGGACGAACTGCTCCGTCGGGCGGTCCACCTGCTGTTTCAGACCACCGTCGACCGGGGGACGCTGGACTTCCACCTCCGGCAGGGCTACGACGTGACGTACGACGAGTACCTCTCGGGGATGACCTACGACGAGGTGACGGGTCAGGACCAGTACCCGCAACGCGACGACGAGCGGCGCTACCAGATGTAGGGCGGGCAGACCCCGAGGATCCCACAGGTCGGCGGAACTCGACCGCTCACCCCACTCGGCCGCGACGGCGTCTGCGCAGGTCGCGAGACCGCAGCATTCGTTCGATTCGTGCGACGCCCGAGCAGGTAGAACGGTTCGCCGCTACTCATCGAGATCGAATCTGTGTGTCGAGAGACGTCGCCGAGGTCGTTCTCGGGGAGGCGCAACGGAGACGGTCGCAAAAAGGGTCGTCCGCGGTCGGGTGTCGTTCGAGAGCGGTCCGGTCGGAGGGCCGTCGGAACCCGGCTACGGTCGGCCGCCGTCCGTTGCCACGGTCGCGCGCTCCCGCCCGGGGTTCGCTGCGTCACCGCCCGTCGCGTCGTCGACGCCGCTCGTCGGCCGGTCGTTCGGCGCGTCGGCCGCGCCGGCGCCGTCCGCCGACGCGCCCACCTCGAACTGGGCGAGTCGCTCTTGGAGTTCGTCGACCTGCTGCGCCAGTCGAGTGGCGCTGTCGGTCACCTCGCCGAGCGAGGCCGTCTGCTCCTCGGCGGCCGCGGAGACGTTCTCCGCCTCACTGGTCGTCTCCTCGACGACGCTCGCCACCTCGTCCGTCATCGATTGGACCTCCTGGGCGGCGTTCGCCTGCTCGGAAGTGGCCGAGGATATCTCGTCGGCGCTGCGGTTCGCCTCGCCGATGGCGTCGTCGATGTCGTCCAGCGTTCGGAGCGCGCTTGTCACGGACTCGGTCCCCTCGGAGACCGACTCGCGCATCCCCTCGATGCCCTCGGTCACGTCCGTCCGCTGCTCGCGCACCTCCTCGACGAGCGTCGCGATGTCGTCGGCGAACTCCCGCGTCTCCTCGGCCAGCGACTTCACCTCGTTGGAGACGACCGCGAAGCCCTCGCCGGCCTCGCCCGCGCGGGCCGCCTCGATGTTGGCGTTCAGCGCGAGGATGTTCGTCTGCTCGGCCAGACCGCCGATGAGGTCGGTTATCTCGCCCACTTTGACCAGTTTTTCGTCCAGCCGCTCGACGGCGGTGACCGTCTCTTCGGTCTCGCGTTCGATGGCGTCGATGCCGGAGAGGGCGTCCTCGGCGAACGCCTGCCCGCGTTCGCTCTGGGTCGCCGCCTCGTCGGCCTGCGCCGCCACCTCGTCGGACGCGGCCGCGACCTGCTGGATGGCGGCCGAGAGCGTCTCTATCTCGCCCGAGAGCGAGGTGACGCTGTCGGACTGCTCGCGCGCGCCCGAGGATATCTGCTCGACGGACTCGGCGACTTCCTGGCTCGCGCGGTTCACCTCGCCGGCGCTGGTCGCCACCTCCTCGCTCTGCGCGGCGACGTCGTCGGAGAAGCGCTTGACCGCGAGCACCGTCCCCTCCAATCCGACCATCATCTCGTTGAAGGCCTCGGCGATGCGGCGCATGTCGCGGCTGTTGCTGTCCTCGTTCATCCGCGCGGTCATGTCGTTCGCGGCGGCCGCGCGCATCGTTTCGAGGTGCGCGCTCGTGTCGTCGCGTTGGTCCCGCAGGTCCCGACGAAGCATGTCGACGCCGTCGGAGACGCGGCCGAGTTCGTCCGGACGACCCAAGTCGGCGCGTTCGTCCAAATCGCCGTTCCGGATGCGTTCGACGCGCCCTTCGAGCGTTCGGAGCGGTGCAGCGACGTATCGGGCGAGAAAGAGCGCGATGCCCACGAGGCCGAGGAGCGTCCCCGCGAACAGGACGCCGAGGTCGACGAGCAGCACCTGCTCCAGGTCCCGCGCTACCGCCGCCGATGTCTGGCTTTCGATCTTAGCGGCGAGACTGACGTAGGTGTAGACGCTGGCCCCGCCGACGAACACCGTGACGACGAGGAACAAAGAGACGAGCACCTTCGTGAAACTGTCTCTGATCTGATTCAATAGGGGGATATGTTCGACTTTCATCGTACGATTCACACCTAGGAAAACGTGAAGGTTATAGCTGCCCGTCCAATTATCGGCAGTGATTTTTGACGTATTCGAATTCGCTCGGCGGTACGTGGAAATAGTAATGACCGTTCGAGATACGACGGCACGTCGTCGGTCGTCTCGCCGCCGCCGCGGCCCGGGTCGAGCCCGGTCGTCGGTCGTTCCCGGAGGACTTTATCGGCCGGCGGCCCCACCTGCGGGTATGGAGACCGCAGAAGTCGAACGACTCATCGAGTCGGGTATCGAGGACGCGGAGGCGACGGTGACGCTCCCCCGGGTCCCGGACGAGGACCACGAGGACGCGCACTTCGCGGCCGTCGTCGTCTCGACGGCGTTCGACGGGAAGACGCTCGTCCAGCAACACCAGATGGTGTACGACGCCCTCGGGGAGTCGATGACGACGGACATCCACGCGATGGAGTTGAAGACGTACACGCCCGAGGAGTACGAGGCCGCCGGCGAGTCGGCGTGAGGAAGGGGTAGCTACCGGGGCGGTCCGCTCAGAGGCGGGGTTCCGTCTCTTCGAGTTCGGCGAGCGAGCGGTTCTTCAGCGCCGCGCCCGTGTCGGTGTCGAACAGGTGGATTGCGTCCTCGGGGATGCGGGCGACGACCGGTTGCCCGGCGTCGAGGCTCCGCATCCCGTCGATGGTCGCCACGAAGTCCGCCGGGTCGTCCGTCTCGAACGACAGGTAGACGTTGTTCTCGTTACCCATCGGTTCGACGACGTCGACGACGGTGCCGAAGTCGTGGTCGCCCTCTCCCTCGTCGACGAGTTCGACGTCCTCCGGTCGGATGCCGAGCGTGACGTTCGTCGCGTCGCCGACGGCCTCGCGCGTCTTCTGGGAGATGGGGTAGTCGAACCGGTCGCCGCTCAACCGGTCGCCCTGCGTCTCCATCTCGAAGAAGTTCATCGAGGGTTCGCCGATGAACCCCGCGACGAACAGGTTCGCGGGCTGGTGGTACGCCTCCAGCGGCGTCGCCACCTGCTGGAGCACGCCGTCGTTGAGGATGGCGATGCGGTCGCCCATCGTCATCGCCTCCGTCTGGTCGTGGGTGACGTAGACGGTGGTGACGCCGAGGTCCTCCTGCAGGCGCTGAAGCTCCGTGCGCATCTGCGAGCGGAGTTTGGCGTCGAGGTTCGAGAGGGGTTCGTCCATCAGGAACACCTTCGGGTCGCGCACGATGGCGCGGCCGAGGGCGACGCGCTGTTGCTGCCCGCCGGAGAGTTCGCCGGGTTTCCGGTCGAGCAGGTCGCCGATGCTCAGCATCTCGGCGGTGTCCGTGACGACCGACGATATCTCGCCGTCGGCCATGTCGGTCGACTCTTCGAGGCCGAACGACATGTTCTGGCGGACGGTCATGTGGGGGTACAGCGCGTACGACTGGAACACCATCGCGATGTCGCGGTCGCGGGGCGGTCGGCCGGTGACCACCTCGCCGCCGAGGTTGATATCCCCGCTGGATATCGTCTCCAGCCCCGCTATCATCCGGAGCGTGGTCGATTTCCCGCACCCCGAGGGACCGACGAGGACGAGAAACTCCCCGTCGGCGATATCTATCGAGACGTCGTCGACCGCGACGATGTCCGAGCCGTCGTCGTCGTACACCTTCGTAACGTGATCGAGTGTGAGTTCTGCCATTTATGATTCACCTGCGACCCCTTCGGCGAACTGGTCGCCGAACAGGACGTACACCAGGAGCGTCGGAAGCGCCGCGACGAACGCGGCGGCCATCTGGACGTTGTACTGCTGGACCATCGAGCCCTGGAGTTTGTTCAGCGCGATCGTCGCCACCTCGCTCGTCGGCGAGGACACCAACACCAGCGCGAACAGGAAGTCGTTCCACACCTGCGTGAACTGGTAGATGAGCACCACCGCGAACATCGGCTTCGACAGCGGGAAGATGATGCGCCGATAGATGCGCGTGAACGTCGCGCCGTCGATACGAGCCGCCTCCAGCATCGAGGCGTCGAAGCTCGCGTAGTACGACCGGAACAGGATGGTGCAGATGGGAATCCCGTAGGCCGTGTGCGTGACGACGAGTTCGATGAGTCCGACCCGCTGTGCGAGGAACGGCACGCCGGCGAGGTGATTCTGCAGGCCGACGATGGTCCAAAAGCGCGTCAGCGGGACGAGCACGGACTGATACGGGACGAACATCCCGGCGACGAACAGCATCAGCACCGCGGCCTGTCCGCGCCAGTTGAGGTTCGTCAGCCCGTACGCCGCCACGGAGCCGATGAGGCCCGACAGCACCGTCGCCGGGATGGCGACGAACGCGCTGTTGTACAGCGCGCCGGAGAAGTCCGTGAGCGGACCCTGCATCGTCGCCCACGCCTCGTACCACGGTTGGAGCGTGAAGCCGTCGCCGAACGGCGGGACGAACGGCGTCGACGAGAAGAACGCGTCCTGCGTCTTGATGGCCGTCATCAGCCCCGTCTCCAGCGGCGCGAGGTAGAACAGCCCCATCGCGACGAGGACGGCGTACAGCGCGATGCGGGAGACGCTTGGGAAGCGCCCGTCCGTGTCGGTGCTCATAGGTCACCCCGCTGGTACTGCACGTAGAGGTACGGACCGATGACCACCAACGCGAGCAGGAACAGCACGGTGGCGATGGCCGCCCCGTACGCCCAGTTCGAGGAGCTGAACGCCTCGCGGAACATCATCGTCGCGAGGATGTCCGTCGAGGGGCCCGGCGTGTCGCCGAACATGACGTAGAGGAAGTCGAACGCCTTCAGCGCGAACACCATCAGCACGACGGCGGCGCTCATCGTCGAGGCGCGCAGTTGCGGGATGATGACGCGCCAGTACATGCGGAGCGTCGACGCGCCGTCGATGCGCGCCGCCTCGAACTGGTCGCTCGGGATGGCGCGCAGGCCGGCGAGGTAGACGACCATGCAGTAGCCGCTGAACTGCCACATCAAAGCGAAGATGACCGCCCAGAGCTTCGTGCTCGGGTCGCTGATCCAGTCATTCGCGAGGAAGCCGAGACCGATGCCTCTGAGAACGACGTTGATGAGACCGAACTCGGGGTTGTACATCCACGCCCAGAAGATGGCCGTCACGACGAACGACAGGCTCATCGGCAGGAGGTAGATGGTCCGCAGTGTGTTCTCGAAGCGGATGCCCCGGTCGACCAAGATGGCCACGAGGAGACCGACCACCAGCGAGACGACGGTGAACGCGACCAGGAGGACGACGGTGTTGCGCGCGGCCGCGACGAACGTCGGGTCCGCCAGCATCTGCGCGTACATCGAGAAGTCGAGGTCGCCGTAGTCGGGACTGCCGAACCCCTCCCACTCGGTCAGCGAGATGACGGCGTTCCAGCCGATGGCGCCGTAGACGAACAGGCCCATGAGGAGCGCCGGCGGGAGCCAGAAGGGCAGCGAGCGGACGAACTCCGACTCGCGCCACGAGCGCTGGGACCCTTCGGTCGATCCCGCCGTCTGCGTGACGGTGCCGCCGTCGGTCCGGACGTCGCCGTCGCTGCCGCCGCTCCGGTCGCTCTCTTCGCCGCCGCGGGTCGCGAGTCGTCGAAAGAGTGATTCGAGCATCGTCGCCCGTTAGTTGGACGGGAAGGCGTTGACGAGCGCGGTGGTCGTCGACTGGACGTTCCACTGCTCGTTGAAGCCCGCGAACGCCTCGTCGATGTTGCCGTGGACGTCCGGGGTGACCGCCGTCCCGTGCGCGATGGTCGGCGGCTGGGAGTCGGAGTTCTTGAAGTCCTCTATCTGCGAGGAGAGGAACGGCCCGAACTGCTCGGTGGGCACGTCGGTCCGCGGCGGGATGGACCCCTTGATGGGGTTGAACCGCTCCTGCGCGTCGACGGTGCCGCAGTAGCTCAGGAACTTCCGCGTCGCGTCGGGCGAGGGGTTGTTCTTCGGGAAGACGAACGAGTCGGTCACCACGGAGTACATCGAACCGGTGCCCGGGAACGGGACCATGTTCCAGTCGCTCTCGTACTCGAAGTCCGAGGCGGACTTGTACTGCCCCGCCGCCCAGTCGCCCTGGTGGATGAACGCGGCGTTGCCGTTGACCACCTTGCTGTTCGCCTGGTCCCACGAGATGGAGCCGGCGTCGTCGTTGAAGTGCTGGTGGTAGTCCTTCAGCGTCTGGAGCGACTCGCTGACGGCGCTCTCGTGCTGACCGATGTTGCCGTTGACGATGGCGTCGTTGTACGCGTCGACGCCGTTGTATCCGAGGAAGATGGTCTCCCACAGTTGGACGGACGACCACGGCGACTGCGTCTGGTGGGCCATCGGCACCGCGTCGGTGTTCTCTGCGACGGTGCCGAGCGCATCCGTGACCGCGGCGGGGTCCGAGAGGCTGGACGGGTCGACGCCCGCCTCCTCGAGGACCGCCGTGTTGTAGAAGAGGTTGTTGAGCCGGTGGATGTTGAGCGGCACCGCGACGTAGTTACCCGCCGGTTGGGCGAGTTCCTGGACGCCCTGCCGATAGGCGTCGCGCATGTCCTGGCTCCACACCGAGTCGCCAAGCGTGTTCAGCACGTCGCCCTCGACGTACTGGGTGAGCGCCTTACCCGGCCATATCTGGAACGTGCTCGGCGGGTTCTGGTTGAGCACGCGGTTCTTGACGACCGTGTCGAGCGCCGACCCCGCGCCGCCGGGCGCCGGGTTGTTGTTTATCTGGACGTCGGGGTACTCCTGTCGGAAGCCTTCGAGCAGGGCGTTCAGCGCGTCCTGCTCGCCGCCGGCCGTCCACCAGTGGACGAGTTCGAGGGCGTTGCCGCTGCCGCCGCCGCTCTCTTCGGTCGCCGTGTCGGTGGACTCGCCGCTCGTCCCCTCGCCGCCCGCCTGCGTCGTCTCCGTGTCAGTCTGTTCGCCGCCGCTCGAACAGCCGGCGAGTCCGGCCATACCGGCACCCGCCAGACCGCTGAGTCGAAGATACGTGCGTCGGGAGAGTCCGTCGTCGTTGGTGTTTTCGTTCATGGTAATTTGTCGCTGACAGTTGCGCGTAGACTATTCTGCATACCTTACTTAAACGTTGTCGGTCTTTACTGATATATGAGTGAATCAGTATGTCACTGAATCGGGTGAGGTACTAAATGGACCGACGCAACGCTGCCACGGCGGGAGTGAATAATTTTTCAGATAGGTCTGCGCTGACGGCGGCGAAGAAAATCGTGTCGAATCGCCGTGTTTCGGGTCGCACCGCGGAGATTTCGTTCCCGGTCTCCGAATATTGTTTTCGGTTCGTGAAACGCCTTCGTAGGCGCGCCGAGGGCGAATCGAGCCGGGACCAACGGGTTTTACGCGCACACCCTTCGTCTCCCGACGTATGAGCGAGGACTTCCGTACCGAACGGGACAGTCTCGGTGAGATGCAGGTGCCGGCGGACGCCTACTGGGGCGCCCAGACCCAACGCGCCGTCGAGAACTTCCCCATCTCGGGCATCACGTTCAGCCGCCGGTTCGTCCGCGCACTGGGCGTCGTGAAGAAGGGGGCCGCGCAGGCGAACCGCGACCTCGGACTCGTCGAGGAGGAGAAGGCCGACGCCATCGTCGAGGCCGCCGACGAGGTCATCGCCGGCGAACACGACGACCAGTTCCCCGTCGACGTGTTCCAGACGGGGTCGGGCACCTCCTCGAACATGAACGCCAACGAGGTCATCGCCAACCGCGCCGCCGAACTGCTGGGCGAGGAGATAGGCGACCGGGCCGTCCACCCGAACGACCACGTCAACTACGGACAGTCCTCGAACGACGTCATCCCGACGGCGATGCACGTCTCCGCGCTCGAAGCGGTCGAGAAGGACCTCCTGCCCGCCCTCGACACCCTGCGCGAAGCGCTCGAAGCGAAGGAGGAGGAGTTCTCGGGCGTCGTCAAGACGGGGCGCACCCACCTGCAGGACGCGACGCCCATCACGCTCGGACAGGAGTTCGGCGGCTACCGCACCCAGATAGAGAAGGGTCTCGGCCGCGTCGACAACGTCCGCGAGCACCTCTCGGAACTCGCCCTCGGCGGCACCGCGGTGGGGACGGGACTGAACACCCACCCCGAGTTCCCCGAGAAGGCGGCCGAGTACATCTCCGAGGAGACCGGCGTCGAGTTCCGCGAGGCCGACGACCACTTCGAGGCGCAGGCCGCCCACGACGCGATGAGCGAGGCGCACGGCGCCCTCCGCACCGTCGCCGGGTCGATGAACAAGATAGCCAACGACCTGCGCCTGCTGGCTTCCGGCCCGCGCAACGGCCTCGGGGAGATAGAGCAACCGGAGAACCAGCCCGGCAGTTCCATCATGCCAGGGAAAATCAACCCGGTCGTCGCCGAGGCGGTCAACCAGGTCCACAAGCAGGTCGTCGGCAACGACGCCGCCGTCTCCGCCGGCGCCGCCGAGGGGCAGATAGACCTCAACCTCTACAAGCCCGTCATCGCGCACAACTTCCTCGAGTCGACGCAGATGCTGTCGAACGCCGCCGAGACGTTCGGGACGAAGTTCGTCCGCAAACTGGAGGCCAACGAGGAGGTCTGCGAGGAACAGGTCGAGCGCTCGATGGCGCTGGCCACCGCCCTGAACCCCACAATCGGCTACGACAAGGCGAGCGAAGTCGCCAAGACGGCGCTGAAGGAGGGCAAGACCGTCCGCGAAGTCGTCGTCGACAAGGGCTACCTCTCCGAGGAGGAGGCCGCCGAGGTGCTCGACCCCGAGAAGATGACTCACCGGGGCATCCTCGGCGACGACTGAGGGGGCGTCGCGGCGGGCCGGAGCGGTCCGCGTCGGGTGTGGCACGGTTTCTCAATAGTTTCTTTCGGAAGTGTCAGTTCGGAAACCCGGCGACGGAGGCGCCTCCGTGCGGAACAGTCACGAACGGCGGACAGAATCGGTATTTTGATGCCGGAATCCGTAGAAATAGCAATCATGCCGAGCCTTCAGTATCGGCGTGAGCACGGCCGCGACATGTTGGAGTGTCGAGGTTGCGGCGCCACGTTCCCGGAGGGGCAAGCGACGAACGACGGTTGGCACTACGAGTGCCCCGAGTGCAACGAGGCGACGGGTCTCGGTCAGGGCTTGCGTCGCGTCTAAGCGACGGACAGGACGGGTCCGTGGCCGGACCCGAAACGGATGGATGGAGCGCGGAGCGTCGATTTCTCGCGGGCGCGGTATCGACCGCGTCCGCCCGTTGATTCGAAACCTGAGTGGTTCCTCCGCCGACGGCCCACAGTCCCGACCGCGCCGGCGTCGGTTGTGAATCCTTTTTACACCCCGCACTCGCATTGGCTATCAATGAGCGCGTACGACTACGAGGGCCTCGGACTCGTCGCGGGGCTGGAGATCCACCAGCAACTCGACACCGCGACGAAACTGTTCTGCGGGTGTCCGACCGCCATCCGCGACCCCGACGACGCCGAGCGGACGTTCACCCGGTTTCTCCACCCGACGAAGAGCGAACTCGGCGAACTCGACGAGGCGGCCTTAGAGGAGAGCCGCGTCGACCGCGAGTTCGAGTACCTCGCCTACGACACCACCTGCCTGGTCGAGGAGGACGACGAACCGCCGCACCGACTCGACGAGGAGGCCCGCGAAGTGGTCATGCAGATAGCCTCGCTCCTCGATATGGACGCGGTGGACCAGGCGCACGTCATGCGCAAACTCGTCATCGACGGCTCGAACACCTCCGGTTTCCAGCGCTCCTCGCTGGTCGCGCAGGACGGCGAAATCGAGACGAGCGACGGCCCCGTCGGCGTCGAGGACCTGATGCTCGAAGAGGAGTCCGCCCAACGGGTCGAGGAGCGCGAGGACGGCGTCACGTTCTCGCTGGACCGACTGGGAATCCCGCTCGTCGAAATCGGCACCCGGCCGGACATCTCCTCGCCCGAACAGGCGCGCGAGGCGGCCGAGACCATCGGAATGCTGCTGCGTTCGACGGGGAAGGTCAAGCGCGGCCTCGGCACCATCCGGCAGGACGTGAACGTCTCCATCGCCGACGGCGCGCGCGTGGAGATAAAGGGCGTGCAGGCGCTGGACGCCATCGACGACATCGTCCGCAACGAGGTGGGTCGGCAGGTCGAACTGCTCGCCATCCGCGACGAACTGGAGTCGAGAGACGCCTCGGTCGGCGAGGCCACCGACGTGACCGAGGTGTTCGAGGGAACGGATTCGGGCGTCATCGGCGGCGCCCTCTCCTCGGGCGGCGCCGTCCGCGCCGTCCCCCTGTTCGGCTTCGACGGCCTCGTCGGGCGGGAGATTCAGCCCGACCGCCGCCTCGGCACCGAACTCTCGGACCACGCCAAGCGCCACGGCGCGGGCGGCATCTTCCACACCGACGAACTGCCCGCCTACGGCGTCACCGACGAGGAGGTCGAATCCCTCCGCGAGGCGGTCGGCGCCGGCGAGGACGACGCCGTCGCCATCGTCGCCACCGACCCCGAGACGGCCGAGTTGGCCATCGACGCCGCGAAGGCCCGCGCGGAGACGGCGCTGTCGGGCGTCCCCGAGGAGACCCGCGGCGCGAACGACGACGGCACGACGCGCTACCTGCGCCCCCTGCCCGGTGCGGCGCGGATGTACCCCGAGACGGACGTTCCGCCCGTGGAACTCGACCCCTCGGAGGTGGAGACGCCCGAACTCCTCACCGAGAAAGTCGAACGCTATCAGACTCAGTTCGGCCTCGGCGCCGGCCTCGCCGAACAGGTCGCCTACGGTCGGCGGATGCCGCTCTTCGAACGCGCGACGGACGAGGGCGTCGACGCAACGTTCGCCGCGGGCCTCCTCGAATCCACGCTGACGGAACTGCGCCGCGACGACGTGGCCGTCGGGAACGTCTCCGACGAGCACCTCCTCGACCTGATGCACCTCGTCGAGGACGGCGAGTTGGCGAAGGAGGGCGTCAACGACGTGCTGACGGCAATCGCGGAGGACCCCTCGCTGTCGGCCGAGGAGGCAATCGAGGAGGCCGGCCTCTCGGGCGTCGACGAGTCCGAGGTGCGCGACGCCGTGAGCGAGGTCGTCGAGCGCAACCGCGGACAGGTCGAAGAGCAGGGTATGGGTGCGTTCTCGGCGCTGATGGGCGAGGCGATGGGCGCCCTCCGCGGGAAGGCCGACGGCGAAGTCGTCAGTTCGGTGCTCCGCGAGGAGATTCAGAAGCGCGCCTAAGGTTTCCGGACGAGTCCGGTCACCGTCCCCGTCATCACTACCGTCGAGTCGTCGCCGTTCTCACTTCCATTCTCCCGCGTGCAGGTCACGTCCACCGAGAGGTCGTACCGGTCGTCTCGCTCCTCGACGCTCTCGACGACGCACTCACAGCGGACGGCGTCGCCGGTGTACACGGGTCGATGAAACTCGAAGGCGAACGAACGGCCGAGCACGCCGAGGTCGCCGCCCACCTCGGTCGGCAGCGTCGCCGTCAGGAGGCCGTGGACGAGTAACCTCCCGTCCGCGTCGGGTTCGGTGTGTCTCGGTTGGTCGTCGTTCGAGAGCGACGCGAACTGTCGAACGTCCTCGGTCGAGAACGACCGCTCGACGGCGTGCGTGTCCCCCTCGCGCGGGTGGTCGGGCATGAATCGGACGCACTCGCCGGCGGGGCAAGAAGCTGTCTCCGCGGCGTCGTCGAACTTCCGTTCGTTCGAGATTGTCCTCCCGAAACAACCGTTCGGTAGCGCCTGCGAACTCGCCGACTCGAATCGGACCGCGATTACCTCGTCGCGGGCGTGAGTTGTGACTCCCTACCGTGACGAATCAGGACGGAAAGACAGACTTGACGGGCCGGGCGTGCTGACTCTCGATGACTTCTCCCCGATAATC
The DNA here is from genome assembly GCF_031624635.1 of Halogeometricum sp. S3BR5-2. Classification (NCBI taxonomy): domain Archaea; kingdom Methanobacteriati; phylum Methanobacteriota; class Halobacteria; order Halobacteriales; family Haloferacaceae; genus Halogeometricum; species Halogeometricum luteum. Next base: position 1,023,158 of record NZ_JAMQOQ010000002.1, read on the forward strand.
AACGAGGAAGCGTATTCACGCGTTTGGGTTGCTAGCTAACGCACAGGTTCTAGTTGGGCCTGTGTGCCCGTCGAGTCTGCCAGAAGGCCATCGGCACCGGCCTTCCCATGTGAGTGTATATGTCGCATGTTGTTTAAATCCAACGGATATAGTGCGATATTCGAACGGGCGTCTCCGTCTTCTTCCACCATCGCCGCCACCGCGTCACCGAACCCCGATTCGCACCCGGTCGTCCTCGGCGCGGCGGAGTCGCTCGACGCGGTCCTCCGTCCGCGGGTGCGTCGAGAACAGGTCGCGGAGAGCGCGTTCCTCGCCGGACTCCACCTCCCCGCGAATCCACAGCGGCGAGAGGATACCGAACTCGGGGGTCGCCGCTCGCTCTATCTTCTCCAACGCGCGCGCGAGGGCGAGCGGTCGCCCCGTGACGGCGGCGGCACGGGCGTCGGCGGCGTACTCCCGGCGGCGCGAGTGCGCCCGCGCGAACAGCGTCACCGCGGCCATCGCCACGGCGACTCCCTGTTCGAGGCGCCGGCGGGCGCGGCCGGGGACCGTCTCGGCCCACGAGGCGGGGTCGCCGCGGAACCACGCCGCCGCGAAGGCGAGGCCGCTGACGAGGAATACGACCGGCGAGACGGCGGCGTAGGCGAGGCTGACGACGGTCTGGACGGCGCTGAACGCGAGCGTCTGGACGAGGCTGTCGCGGCGTTCGAGGTGCGCCAGTTCGTGCGCCAACAGCCCCTCGAACTCCGCGCGGTCGAGGAGTCGGAGCAGGGCGGCGTCGACGACGACGGTGTCGCGGCCCGCGGTGTCGAGGGCGAACGCGTTCGGCGTCTGCAGTCTGACCACCATCAGGCGCGGCGCCGCCACGTCCATCCGCTCGACCAGGCCGTCGAGCACGTCGTAGGCGCCCGGGACTCGCGCTCTGGACAGTTCGCGGGCGTCGAGTTGGGCGAGGAGGCGCGCCGTCCCGACCCGGAGGCTGAGGTAGCCGAAGACGACGGTGAGGACGGCGACGGTGAGGACGGCCGTCGTCGGGTCGGGGCGCAGGCGCCACAACGTCGCCAGCGCGACGTAACTGCCGTACGCCAACAGCCCGTAGAACAGGAGGACGACGACGCCGACCAGGACCATCAGGAGTCGGATACCGCCGCGGGCGGGGGAGGCGGACATCGAGGGTCGATAGGGCACCGAACGTCAAAACGGTTCGTCCGGCGGCGGGACGGCGTTCGCGCGGCCGACGGCGCGGTCAGTCCTCGCGCCCGTCGGAGTCGGCGCTCCCGAACCGGTCCAGTCGGTCGGTGGCCCGGCGGAACACGCCCGTCAGCGTGTGTATCTCGCGGTCCGTAGGATGAGCGCGGCCGACGACGCGGCGCATCATGCGCATCGTCTTCGGGCGCTTGTGGTCGCGGTGTTCGACGCGTTCGAGGAACGACCCGAAGTTGTCGTAGAAGCGCTCGATATCGCCCTCCTCGGCCCTGTCGCGTTCCACGTCGGGCAACTGCGTCTCCTCGACGGTCAGCGAGCGGAGTTCGTAGAACAGCACCGTCGCCGCCTGTCCGAGGTTGAGAACGGGGTACTCGCCGCTGGCCGGGATGGAGCACACCTCGTCGAGGACGGCGAGTTCGTCGTTGTTGAGGCCGCGGCCCTCCCGACCGAAGACGAGGGCCGTCTTCGTGTCGACCGCCTCCAGACTCTCCCGCACCTCGACGGGCGTCTTGAACGGGTAGCGGACGTGCTTTCGACTATCTTCGTTCGTGATGGCCGTCGTCCCGACGGTGTGGTACTCCGAGACGATTTCGTCGAACGTCACCTCCTCGGCGTTCGGGAGGACGTCCTCGCGGGCGTGGCCGGCGAAGCCGTACGCCTCGCCGTCCGGTTCCAGTTCCGGGGGGTTCACGAGTTTGAGGTCCGTCAGCCCGAAGTTCTTCATCGCGCGGGCGATGGTGCCGACGTTCCCCGGCGTCTCGGGTTCGACGACGACGACGACGGGCGTGTGACTGCGCGGCATCCTCGTCACTTCGTGGGGTAGTCCTGCCCCATGTCGAGTCGGTTCTGGTCCTCGTCGTTCCAGTCCTCGTACGTTATCTCGCCCTCCTTGAAGTCGATGCGCTTGCGCTTGCCCTCCTGGCCTTCGTTGAGGCGACGGTTGAGTTCGGCCGGGTCGGGCGGCGTCGGGAGTTCGTTGGGGCCGGTGTCGACGTGGTCGGGGCCCTCGTAGCCGTCGGGGGCGCGGCCGCCGGCCGCGAACCACTCGTGGAACTCGTCTCTGAACGTCTCCTCGCCGCGGTAGTCGGACCCGCCGGCCTCCCGATACCAGTAGAAGAAGTCCGCCTCGTGGTCCGAACAGAGGAGCACCTCCTCCATCGGTTCGCCGTACACGACCGTCGCCTGGTTACAGCGCCTCTTCTCCCCCTCGCCGTGCACCAAGTAGCAGGCGTCGCAGGGTTTCGACTGCAGGTAGGTGAGTCGGATGAGTCGCGTCCGGGCGTCCTCCGGCACCTCGTCGAGCGGACGGAACTCCCCGTCGTCGGTGAACACTTCCGACTCGTCGAAGCGCCACCCGCGGAGTCCGATGCTGACCTTCGCCATTGGCGAATGGTAGCGGGTGCGCGGATAAAAAGAGCGTGACTCCGGCGTCCGGCGGTGGCAGCGAGGGGCGCCGGGACCGGACCGCATATGTCGGTCCCATCCTACGTTCCCACCAATGCAGACCGTCGACGCGGCCGGACTCGAAATCGGCGACGACAGCCCCCCGCGAATCATGGGGGTCCTCAACGTCTCGAAGGAGTCGCCGTACTCGCCGAGCGTGTTCGACGACGCCGGCGAGGCGGCCGAGTACGTCGACGACGCCCTCGTCGGCGAGGGCGCCGACATCGTCGACGTGGGGCTGGAGTCGGCGAACAAGCGCTTCGAGGTGCTGTCGGCCGAGGAGGAACTCGACCGCCTCGACACCGCCGTCGAGGCGATGGAGAGCGTCTCCGGCGACGCCGTCTTCTCCATCGAGACGCGCTACCACGAAGTCGCGGACGAAGCGCTCTCGCGGGGGTTCGACATGGTGAACGACATCTGCGGCTTCGCCGACCCGGAGATGCCCGTCGTCTGCGAGGACCACGACGCCGCCGTCGCCAAGATGGCGTCGCCGCCGGACCTCGAACGACCCGGCGCCGTCAAGGAGGTGGACGACATCTACGACGCCCTCGCGCGGAACGGCTTCACCGACAAGACCATCGTCGACCCGGCGTTCGGCGGGTGGTCCGAGGCGAAGACGCTCGAAGACGACCGGGAGACGTTCCGCCGCCTCCGCGAGTTCCGCGGCTACGGCCGGCCCGTCCTCGTCTCCATCAACCGGAAGAACTTCCTCCGCGAGGTGGCCGGACGCGACACCGAAGACGCCCTGCCCGTCTCGTTGGCGGCCACCTCGATGGCCGTCGAACGCGGCGCGCACGTGATTCGGACGCACGACGTGGCGGAGACGCGGGATGCGGCCCTCATCGGGAAGGAGTTCGCCCGCCGGCGGACGAGGCGGACCCGCAGCGGCGCCTCGAACGCCGACGTCGACGGCGGCGACGTGAGCGTCGAGGAACTCGACGTGACGACGCCGCGGGAGGCCGAACGCCACCTCGACCGTCTCGGCGTCGACGCGCCGGCGTCCGTCGCCGAGGAGTCCGTCGTCCGCGTCTTCGAACTCGACGGCCTCGCCGACGGGGACGTGCGGACGCTGGCGGCGGCGGCGGGCGACGCCGGGGCGACGTTCGCCCGAGGGACGACGGAACCGGGGGCGGCCGGTCACGACGTCCTCCTCCTCGGGACTCCCCGCGCCCTCCGCGAGACGGCGACTGTCGCCGAGGGGGAGTCCGACGCGCTTCGGTCGGCGCTCGATTCGGTGAAACGGGCGGTGTTCTGAGGGCCGTGGCGACGTCGAAGAGCCCCGAGGGTGCCTCTGAGCCCGTTTCCCTTCGGCGCTTAGTTAAGAGAAAACTTATGCCGGACGGCCGAGAAGCGGTCCACTGGAAGCCGGAAGGGCACACGGGTAGGGGTACTTGGTGCCATTCCGGCCCACACCGAACTATCTTTGCGGAGTCCTAACCGATGGAGTTCACCGACTGGGAACCCGTCTACGAGCTGATTCTGGCGGATTTCGGCTACCCGCGGGAGGGCGACGAACGCGCCCGCGACGCGATGGCGGCGTACGCGCGCCCGTTCGACGCGACGGGCGTCGACTGCGCGGGCGAGACGGTGGCCGTCGTCGGCGCCGCGCCGTCGCTCCCGGCGGAGGTGGACGCCGTCGCCGGGGCCGACCGGGTGTTCGCCGCGTCGACGGCGGCGGACGTCGTCCGCGAGGCGGGGTATCGAGTGGACCTGATGGTGACCGACTTGGACAAGAACCCCGAGACGGCGCGGGAGCGCACGCGCGCCGGGCGGCCCGTCGCGGCGCACGCCCACGGCGACAACGTCCCCGCCGTCCGCGAGTGGATGCCCCGATTCGATGCCGAGCACGTCCTGGCGACGACGCAGGCGGCGCCCGTCGGGAACGTCGTCAACCACGGCGGGTTCACGGACGGCGACCGGGCGGCGTTCCTCGCCGACGCGTTCGGAGCCGCCGAACTCCGGTTCGTCGGGTGGGACTTCGACGACCCGAGCGTCGGCGCCGCGAAGGCGCGGAAACTGCGGTGGGCGGAGCGACTGCTGTTTCTTCTCGAACGGCGCCGCGGCGAGCGGTTCGCGGTGCTGGACGGGCGGCGAGAGTCGATACGGCGACTGTGAGGAGGGAACCGAGCGACCGGCGCCCGCGAGCGGTGCGTTCAGGCCTCCGCGTCGGCGTCGCGTCGGAGCGGCCGGTCGAGGGGTACCGGGTCGACCGACGCCTCGAACAGGCGGGAGGCGCAGGCCTCGCAGGTGGCCGCGAGGACCGACTCGCGGGCGGGGTGAGGAGAGTCAGGGTGGGGGTCGGGACCCGCGCCCCGCGGTCCGACGCGGGAGACGGAGACGGCGCCGTCGCAGGCCGGACACCAGTCGAGGTGGAGTCTGAGCGCCGCGAGGACGCGGACGCGCGTCGTCGCGTCGAGCGCCCACCACTCGGGGAAGCGCGTCCGGAACTCCTCGACGGCGGCGACGTCCGCGAGGAACGCGGCGCGCGAGGGCCATCGACCCGCGGATCGGTCGCCGACCGAGGCGACGAGCGTCCCGTCTTCGGCCTCCCACGACAGTTCCACGTCGCGGCGCGGGACCGAGAGCAGGTCGGCGAGCGCCGCGGCGTCCTCGCTTCGGCCGCCCATCGAGAGGATGCGACGGCGCCACGTCCGCTCGAATCCCGGGTCGACGCGCGGGGCGCCGGCCCCGCCGCCCTCACCGTCGACCAGTAAGTCGGCGCGGCGGAGGCGCGACTCGGCAGGGTCGAGGCCGGCGTCCGTGGGGGTTCGGGAGTCGTCGCCGCCGAAGAGGCCGCGGGCGCCGACGACGGCGCGACGGGGGAGGCGTCGGACCGCGGCGCGGAGCGCCGGGTTGTCGGCGACGACGAGCGCCGCCGTCCCGGCGAGGACGAACGAGACGACGACGCCGGCGGTCGGCCACCGCGCCGCCGTCCCGACGACGACGCCCGCGAGGACGGCGAACGCCGCGACGGTCAGCACGACGACGCGGGGGTCCCGGCGGCGTCGCGCGGCGAGGGCTATCGAACGGAGGGTCGTGCCTGCTGTCGCGGTGCGTCTGCGGACGCGGTCGAACACTCTCGCCACTACCTGAACACCAACGAACGCTCCGGGTTAGGTATGCGGCGCTTACTCCCGATTCACGACACGTCCGCCGTTTTTTCGCCCGTCCTATCGACCGTTAAGTGCCGCATCGTCGAATCCGCCCGATGCTAACCGCCGGATACCAGCGAATAACGTTCACCAAAACGGAACGGAATGGGCGGCCGGGCGGAAATTACCGCCGCGTTCTCGAAGCGTGAGAGCGGCTCTCACCGGATGCCGATAGCTTGAGGGGGACTTCGTCCTTGCCACCGGTATGCAACTCCACTGGCACCGCCGCGACCTGCGCGCGTCGGACAACCGGGGACTCGCGACGGCGGCGGAGGCGGCCGAGGGTGAGGGTGGGGTCGTCCCCGTCTTCGTGTTCGACGACGGCGTGCTGGCGCACGCCGGCGCCGCGCGGGTTCGGTTCATGCTCGACGCCCTCGCTCGGTTGCGGGAGCGGTACCGCGAACGCGGCTCCGACCTCGTCGTCGCCCGCGGCGACCCGGCCGAGGAGATTCCGCGCCTCGCGGCCGAGTACGACGCCGAACGCGTCGTCTGGAATCAGGATTACTCGGGGCTCGCGCGGACCCGCGACGCGGCGGTGCGGCGGGCGTTGGACGACGCGAGCGTCGCCCGCGAGTCCGTCCACGACGCGATTCACCACGAACCGGGGTCGATAACGACGAACGCGGGCGACCCGTACTCGGTGTACACCTACTTCTGGAAGAAGTGGCGCGACCGGGAGAAAGCCGACCCTTACCCGGCACCGGAGGCCGACTCGCTGGCCGACGTGACCGGCGGCGACCTGCCCGATATCGGAGACTTAGGCTTCGAGCAACCGACCGCCGACGTGCCCGAGGCGGGGACCGAAGCGGCCCGCGAGCGCCTCTCGTCGTTCTGCGAGGACGCCATCTACCGCTACGACGAGGACCGCGACTACCCCGAACGCGACGCCACCTCGCGGCTCTCGACAGACCTGAAGTGGGGCACTATCGGGATTCGAGAGGTGTACGAGGCGACCGAGGAAGCCGCCGAGAGCGCCGACGGCGAGGAGGCCGACTCGGTCGAGGAGTTCCAATCGCAGTTGGCGTGGCGGGAGTTCTACGCGCACGTCCTCTACTTCAACCCCGAGGTGGTGACGGAGAACTACAAATCGTACGAGAACGGAATCGAGTGGCGCGAGGACGAGGAGGGCCTCACCGCTTGGAAAGCGGGCGAGACGGGCTACCCCATCGTCGACGCCGGGATGCGGCAGTTGCGCGAGGAGGCGTACATGCACAACCGGATGCGGATGCTCGTCGCCTCGTTCCTGACGAAGGACCTCCTCCTCGACTGGCGCGAGGGCTACGCGCACTTCCGGGAGTACCTGGCGGACCACGACACCGCCAACGACAACGGCGGGTGGCAGTGGGCCGCCTCCACCGGCACCGACGCCCAGCCCTACTTCCGCGTGTTCAACCCGACGACGCAGGGCGAGCGGTACGACCCCGACGCGACGTACATCAAGGAGTACGTGCCCGAACTCCGCGACGCCTCCGCCGAGGAGATTCACAGTTGGAACGAGCTGTCGCCGACCGAACGCGAGTCGGCCGCTCCGGATTACTACGACCCCATCGTGGACCACGCCGAGCGCCGCGAGATGGCCATCTCGATGTTCGAGGACGCCCGCGGCGACGACGAGGACGACTGACGGCCGGCACCGGAGGGAACGGCGTGTCTCTCCCGCGAAGGTACACTCATACTCCCGGCTCTCGATGCTCCGATATGCACGTCGACATCCTCCTCTACGACGGCTTCGACGAACTCGACGCCGTCGGTCCTTACGAGGTGTTTCAGACGGCGGGCGCGTTCGGCGCCGACTGCGCGGCGCGGTTGGTTACGCTCGAATCGACCGACTCCGTGACGGCGAGTCACGGCCTCCGCGTCGGCGTCGACGGAACGCTCGGCAACGGGGACGCCCTCGAAACCGGCCCGGACGTCCTCCTCGTCCCCGGTGGCGGGTGGTCGGACGCCTCGAAACCCGGCGCGGGGATGGAGGCCGAGCGAGGGGAAATCCCCGAGGCCGTCGCCGCGCACGCCGACCGCGGGGGCGTCGTGGCGGGCGTCTGCACCGGCGGGATGCTTCTCGCCCGCGCGGGCGTCCTCGACGGCCGACGGGCCGTGACCCACGCGAGCGCACTCGACGACCTGCGGGCGACGGACGCCGTCGTCACCGAGGCGCGGTTCGTCGACGACGGCGACGTGCTCACGGCCGGCGGCGTCACCTCGGGGTTGGACCTCGCGCTCCACCTCGTCGAACGCGAGTGCGGCGTCGACGCCGCGGACCGGGTGGCCCGCGAGATAGAGTACGAACGGCGGAGCGACCCGGCGGGAAAGTAGCCGCCCGCGAGACGGTCACCGAATATGACAGTGGCGTGTTAGCATAGACCTCCTCAACGTTTAACAGCAGTCCGGGACAAATACGAGGTGGAGGAATCTCTCATGAGCTACGAACTCGATCCCTTACCGTACGACTACGACGCGCTGGAACCGCACCTCTCCGAGCAGGTGCTCACGTGGCATCACGACACCCACCATCAGGGCTACGTGAACGGCTGGAACAGCGCCGAGGAGACGCTGGAGTCCAACCGCGAGGAGGGCGACTTCTCCTCGTCGGGCGGCGCGCTTCGTAACGTCACCCACAACGGCTCGGGCCACATCCTCCACGACCTGTTCTGGCAGAACATGTCGCCGGAAGGCGGCGAGGAGCCCTCGGGTGACCTCGCCGACCGCATCGAGGAGGACTTCGGCTCCTACGACGCCTGGAAGGGCGAGTTCGAGGCCGCCGCGAAGGACGCCAGCGGTTGGGCGCTCCTCGTCTACGATTCGTTCTCGAACCAGCTACGGAACGTCGTCGTCGACAAACACGACCAGGGCGCACTCTGGGGTTCCCACCCCATCCTCGCGCTGGACGTCTGGGAACACTCCTACTACCACGACTACGGCCCGGCACGTGGCGACTTCATCGACGCGTTCTTCGAGGTCGTCGACTGGGAGGAGCCCAGTTCCCGCTACGGCGAAGCCGTTCAGCTCTTCGAGTAAGCGACGAGATTCGGAGGTCGCTCGTTTCGAGCGCTCCGAACGTACACCCCGACTTTTCTTTCGACGCCGCATCCGACCCGCGAGCGACGCCTCCCCCGGCGCCGCGCAGTCACCGCGCTTACGTGCGCCGCCGCCGACCGTGTCGGTATGCCCAAACGCAAAGACGAGTTCGACACGCTGTACCCCTACCAACTGTACGAACCCGAGGAGATACTGGAGGAGGACCTGATGTACACGGTCCCCGAGATATCGCGCGTCCTGCAGGGACTCGACCCGGAGACGGAACTCGACGCCGAGACGGAGGAGCGAATCGTCGTCTGGACGGTGCCGTGGCTGATGGCGCACGCCGACGAGTTGGTCATCAACGACCCCGAGGGCGACGAACCGGGCTACTTCGGTCTGCAGTCGCAGTCGCGCCCCGCCGACGAGATTCCCGAGGACGCCGACGAGTAACCCGGATAGCCCGAGCTATCCCATCCGGGCGGCGCGCCCGGCCGCCTCGACGTCGTCGAACGGCCGCCGCGTGACGCTCGGGCCGTGGCCGACGTGCATCTCGGAGAAATCGTCCTCGACCGCCTCGCGGAGTCTGTCGAGGCTCTCGACGAGCGTCGGCCGGTCGCCCTCCTCTAAGTCCGTCCGACCGAACCCGCCGTTGGCGAACACCAAGTCGCCCGCGAACAGGACGCCCGCCGCGCGCGAGTAGAAACAGAGGTGGTCGTTCTTGTGTCCGGGGGTGTGGAGCGCCTCGTAGGAGTCGTCACCGATGGGGACCGCCTCGCCGTCGGCTATCGCGTTGTCGACCTCCGGGCGGCCGGCGTCGAACCCCCACGTCTCTACGTCGAATGCCTCGCGAACGGCGTCGACGTTCCCGACGTGGTCCGGATGCGTGTGCGTGAGGTACACACGGTCGAGTTCGTCGACGCGCTCTTCGATTCGAGGGACGACGTCGAAGTTCGCTCCGGGGTCGACGACGGCGGTGGTGTCGCCGGTGACGAGGAAGACGTTGCTGGTGAACGCCTGCACGCCCTGCGCGAGGTTGGTTATCACGGTCGGAGGTAGAGGCGAACGGGCCTTTCGTCTTTCTCTCCGGGGCGGACACGCGTTCGCTGTTCGAGACTCGAAAAGCGTTTGACCGCCTCCGAGAAACAACGCTGTAACCCCACTCCCTCATGCGCCAGTATCTCGACTTAGTCTCGGACGTGCTGTCCGGCGGCCGCCACAAACCGAACCGAACCGGCGTCGACACGATTTCGTCGTTCAGCCGCCACTACGAGGTGGATCTGCGGGAGGGTTTCCCGCTCCTCACGACGAAGGATCTCTCCGGGTTCCGCTGGAACTCGCTGCTCCACGAGTTCGTCTGGTATTTATCGGGAGATGAACACATCAGGACGCTGCGCGAGGAGACGAGTATCTGGGACGCCTGGGCCGACGAGGAAGGCCGCCTCGACACGGCGTACGGCCGCTTCTGGCGGCGATTTCCCGTCCCCGAGTCGGGACTGCCGGGCGAGGCGTGGCCCGAGGACACCCACCGCTGGATGAACGACGAGGGGACCTTCGACCAGATTCAGTACGTCCTCGACACCCTCCGAGAGAACCCGAACTCCCGGCGCATGGTCGTCAACGCCTGGCACCCCGCCAACGCCGCCGTCTCCACCCTGCCGCCGTGTCACTACTCGTTCGTGTTCAACGTGCAGGGCGACGAACTGAACCTCCACCTCACCCAGCGGTCGGGGGACATCGCGCTCGGCGTCCCGTTCAACGTCGCGGCGTACGCCCTCCTCGCCCACGCCGTCGCCCAGCGGACGGGCTTCGAGGTGGGGAAGTTCGCCCACACCGTCGTCGACGCGCACGTCTACTGCGGGACGGGCGACCGCGGCGCGTGGTACGGCGAGCACCTCTCGGACCTGCAGGAGCGGCTTGCGGGCGTCGGGTCGCGAGAGGAGTACCTCGACGTGCGCGACTGGGTGGTCGAGGCGGCGCCCGACGAACCCGAGGGCGAGGAAGACTACGACCACGTTCCCGGCCTCCTGACCCAGTGCGCCCGCGAGCCGGGTTCCAAACCGACTATCGAGGTGGCCGACAAACCCCTCGACGAACTCGCCCGAGAGGACGTCGAACTGCGCGACTACGACCCCGACGAGGGTATCCGCTTCGCGGTGGCCGAGTGAGATGCGCGGGAACGTCGAGTTCGTCCTCGTCGCCGCCGTCGCGGAGAACGGCGTCATCGGGCGTGACGGCGGGATGCCGTGGCATCTCCCCGAAGACATGGCGCACTTCAAGCGGACGACGACGGGTCACCCCGTCGTCGTGGGTCGGAAGACCTACGAGAGCGTCGTCGAGGCCATCGGCGGCCCGTTCCCCGACCGGACGAGCGTCGTGCTCTCTTCGCGTGACCTCGACCTGCCCGAGGGCGCGGTGCTCGCGCAGTCGTTCGGGGAGGCGGTCGAGACGGCCGAAGACGCCGCCGCGGAGATGGGCGTCTCCACCGTCTACGTCGCAGGCGGCGCGCGCGTCTACGAGCAGTTCCTTCCGCGGGCGAGTCGACTGATCCTGACCGAGATTCCCGAGTCCTACGAGGGCGACACCGCGTTCCCCCCGCGCGACGAATCGGCGTGGCGGGAGGTCGAACGGGACGAACGCGAGTCGTTCGACTTCGTGACGTACGAACGAGTCTGGGAGTAGGGACCCGGCGGCCGCCCGAGACGACGCTTTTTGTCGCCCCCCAACCAACCCGAGAGCGTGACCGCCACCTTCGAACTCTACGAGGACCGGGAGGGGAAGTATCGCTGGCGACTCGTCCACCGCAACGGGAACATCCTCGCCGACAGCGGCGAGGGGTACGCCACGAGACAGAAAGCCAAACAGGGGATTCGGAGCGTGAAGGAGAACGCCCCCGACGCGCCGGTCGAGACGGTCTGAGTCGGCCGGCCGCGCGGCAGCAGGCCCGCCGCTCGCGCGGTGCACGTAAATACGTTACCGGGATGCGGTACTATCGGCCCTCGGTGGTGCTTTTATACCTCCGGGGGTCGGATATGGGGGCATGAATCGGAACGATCAGCAGGCGTACGACCGAGGTACGTCGCTGTTCTCCCCCGACGGCCGTATCTATCAGGTCGAGTACGCCCGCGAGGCGGTCAAACGAGGCGCGCCGAGCCTCGGCATCCGGACCGCCGACGGCGTCGTTCTCGCCGCGCAGCGCCGGACGAGTTCGTCGCTCATGGAGGCCGAGAGCATCGAGAAGATACACAAACTGGACAGCTACCTCGGCGCCGCCACGGCGGGACACGTCGCCGACGCCCGGCAACTCGTCGACGACGCCCGACAGGAGGCGCAGGTGAACCACCTCCGCTACGGCGAGCCCATCCGCGTAGAGACGCTGACGACGTCGCTCTCCGACATGATTCAGGAGACGACCCAGCGCGGCGGCACCCGCCCGTTCGGCGCCTCCCTGCTCATCGGCGGGATGGACGGCGAGGGCGAGGACGCCCAACCGCGTCTGTTCCAGACGGACCCCTCCGGGGCGCCGCAGGAGTGGAAGGCCGTCGCCATCGGCGCGAAGCGCAACGACATCCAAGAGTTCCTCGAAGAGGAGTGGACGGAGGAACTGTCGCTGTCCGACGGCGTCGACCTCGCCGTTCGCGCCCTCCTCGTCACCGACGACGAACTCGAATCGCCGGACGTGAGCGCCGTCACGCTCTCCTCGGAGGGGTACCGCGACGTCGACGAGGACGAGATAGACGAAGTGCTCTCCGAACACGTCCCCGGCAAGGACGACTCCGACGAAGCCCAGTAGGGCGCGATGACGAACGACCGGACCGAACCGACGTCGGGAACCCGCCTCGACCCGGACGACCCGGACGACGCTCCGACGGCCGTCGTCCGGCGCCTCACGACGTTTCCGGTGAAATCGCTCGACGGGTGCGACCGCGACTCCGTCGGCGTGGTCCGAAACGGCGGCCTCGGCGGCGACCGGGAGTTCGCGCTGTTCGATTCTGCGGGCGAGTACGTCAACGGCAAGCGGGAGCGCTCGATACACCGCGTCCGAACCGAGTTCGACCCCGAGACGCGGACGCTGGCGGTGATTCTTCCCGACCGAGAGACCGAACGGTTCGACATCGACGACGACGCCGGCAGGGAGCGACTGACCGACTTGCTCTCGGAGCACGTCGGTTACGAGGTGTCGCTCCGGCGGAACCGCGACGGCGGCTTTCCGGACGACGCCGAGGCGTCGGGGCCGACGGTCATCAGCACCGCGACGCTCCGCGAAGTCGCCTCGTGGTTCGACGGTATCAGCACGGAGGAGATGCGCCGCCGCCTACGTGCGAACGTCGAACTCGGGGCGAGCGAGGCCGACGCGGCGGAACTCCCGCCGTTCTGGGAGGACCGCCTGTTCGACCGACGTGGCCGCGTCGTCGACTTCCGAATCGGCGACGTCGAGTTCGCGGGCGTCAACCCCTGTCAGCGCTGCGTCGTCCCCTCCCGCGACCCCGACACGGGCGCGGAGTACGACGGCTTCCGCGAGACGTTCGTCCGGCGCCGGCGGGAGACGATGCCCGCGTGGTCGGAGAGCGACTGGTTCGACCACCACTTCCGCCTCATGGTGAACACCCGAGTGGCCGAGTTCTCGTGGGGCGAGACGCTCGCCGTGGGCGACGAGGTCCGCCTCGGGGAGTCGCGGCCGGCGGGCGAGTGAACCGCCCGCTCTCTTCTCTCCCGGTCTCGCACCCGCCGGCCCCGTAGGATACCGCTACCCGGACGCTTAGGCCGGGAGGCGCGAAACCGACGCGGCATGGACGCAGACAGACTCGCCTTCGTCGGCGGCCGCGTGGCCGACGCCGACGGGACGCGACGGGCGGACGTAGTCGTCGATGTCGACTCGGGGACCATCGTCGGGGTTGGTGCCGACGCGGTCGATTCGGTTGACCACGACGGGCACGGGAGCGAAGGCGAAGGCGAAATCGAAATCGAGACGGTCGACATCGACGGGAAGGTGCTCGCGCCGGGGCTGATCGACTCGCACGTCCACTTGATGATGGACGGCCGACCGGACGTGGCGACGGTCGACGCCGAGAGCCGCGAGATGCTGAGCTACCGCGCCGCCGCGAACCTCCGCGCGACCGTGGAAGCCGGCGTGACGACGGTTCGGGACCTCGGCGCGCCGGGAACGCTGGCCCTCGACGCCGGCCACGCGGTCGAGGCGGGCGTGCTCTCCGGCCCGCGCGTCGTCGCCTGCGGGCGGAACGTCGTGATGACCGGCGGGCACGGCCATTGGTTCGGCCGCGAGGCCGACGGCCCCGCCGAGGTCCGGAAGGCGGCCCGCGAGCAACTGAAGCGCGGCGCGGGCGTCGTGAAGTGCATGGCCACCGGCGGCGTCCTCACCGAGGGCGCGGTGACGGGCGCCCCGGAACTCACCGAGGACGAACTCTCGGCCCTCGTCGACGCCGCGGCGCCAACCGGCGTGCCGACCGCCGCGCACGCACATGGGAAAGCAGGAATCGAGAACGCCGTCCGCGCGGGTATCACGAGCGTCGAGCACGGGACGTTCATGGACAGGGAGACGGCCGACCTGATGGCCCGCGAGGGAACCTACTGGGTGCCGACGGCCAGCGCGTTGGAGGGAATGGTCGAGAACGGCGTCGAGGCGGGCATCCCCGAGGAGGCGGTCGGGAAAGCCGAGGACGCACAGGAGCGCTTCGAACGCGCGTGGGAACACGCCATCGACGCGGGCGTGAAGATAGCGATGGGCACCGACGCGGGGACGCCGTTCAACTTCCACGGCGAGAACGCCCTGCGCGAGATGGAACTGCTGGTCGAGTACGGTCTCACCCCCGCGGCGGCGCTCGAAGCCGCCACCGCCACCGCCGCGGAACTGCTCGGCGTCGAAGCGGGCCGCCTCGCGGAGGGATACCGCGCGGACCTCCTCGTTCTCGACGCCGACCCGAACGAGGACGTGACGGCGTGGCGCGGCGCCGACGCCGTCTACCGCGGCGGCGACCGAGTGGCGTAAGCCGGCCGCGAGAGCGCCGACGGGGCGGCGCGGCGATGCGCCACCGCACGCCACACCCGTCCCGAAACGGAACGGTTTTATTCGTCGGAGCGATACGGTAAGATGCGCTCTGGTGGTGTAGTCCGGCCAATCATATCACCCTCTCACGGTGATGACCAGGGTTCGAATCCCTGCCGGAGCACTTTTCGAGAAATCACAGCTCGGAGCGACGGCGTCACCCGCGCGGGGCGGCCGCTCGAAGATGAATCGGTAGCGAGAGCGCCGCTCACTCGCCTCCGGGTTCGATGACGATGCGGCCGTCGGGGACGGAGCCACCGTCCGCGTCGACCCCCGCATCGTCGAACCGGCCGTGCAGCGAGAACCCGACGTCGTCTCCGTCACCCCGTTCGGGGTCGAAGGAGAGACGGTCGAAGTCGGCGTCCGGGCCCGCCACCTCTCCGAGCAGTCCGGTCCGCCCGTCGAAGCGGCCCTCGAAGGAAACGCTCGCCGCTCCCTCGGACGACGACGGGTCGTCGACCACGATTCTGTCGGCGCGGTAGTCCTCCGCGACGAGCGCGACCACGGAGTCGACGCTCGCGTCCTCGAGTCGCCCCTCGACGGTGACGCCCACTTCGTCGTCTTTCCCGGTGTCGGTGTCGACGACGATTCGCTCCATCGGCGGGTCGGCGTCGACGCCGTCCCACCGCTCGGCGCCGAACGCTTCGAGGGGCGCCCTCACCGCGACGTCCGCGTCGTCGCTCGTGTGCGATGCGTGCGCGTCACCGCCGGCGGACTCCCAGTCGGTGCTCATCTCTGGTCGGACGTAGCGGCGCTCGCCCCTTGAAGCCGAACCGCGTTCACAGGTCCTGCAGACGCGGTGTCGACACAAGGGTGAAACGTATCCGACCGATAGGATGCGGGTGGAAGGATGGACCCGGACACCGACGACCTCGTCGACGCGCTGGCCAGCGAGGACGCCAGAGAGATACTCTGCCTCGCGGACCGCGAGCCGATGTCGGCGCAGAACCTGCAGGAGGAGGTCGGCGTCTCGGTCGCGACGGTGTACCGGCACACGGAGGACCTCGTCGACGCGAACCTGCTGCGAGAGGAGACGGAGATAACCGACGACGGGGACCACTACAGCACGTACGAGACCCGGGTCCGGTCGGTGACGCTCACCGTCGACAGAGAGCGGTTCCGCGTCGACGTCACGGTTCGAGACGACCTCGTGGACCGATTCAGCCGCGTGTGGCGCTCCTTAGGTGAGTCACGGAGCAGATGAGGGCGCTCCCGGTCGGCCGCGTCGCACTGCAGGCGAAGCAGTCGGCGGAGGCCGTCGCGTTCGGCGTCTCGAACGTCGTCGTCTTCCTCCTGTTGGCGCTGCTGGCGAGCATCGCGTACAGGGCGTACCGGCGAGAGGAGGCGACGTCGTTCCTCGTCGCGTCCGCCGGCTTCTCCTTTCTCGCGTTCGGGTCGGTCACCGAAGCGGTGTACGAGTTCGGCGTGAACGGCGGCTACCAGGCGTTCGGTCGGGAACTCTACCTCCTCAGGACCGCCGAAGCGACGCTCCTCGCGGTCGGGGTCGGACTGCTCCTCGTCTCGCTGTACCGGCTGGAGACCTGACCGCGCGGAACCCGTTCGACCCGTCCGACCCGTTCGCGAGCGGCGCGTCCGAGCGGCGGGCGGTCGCTCCCCGACGCACCGCGTTTCCGGTGGAACGTCCGTGATGGTTCGGGGCGGTATCGCGGGGTCTTCCGATTATCGAGTCGAGTCCGAGAGAGCACCGGCGAGGCGGTCCGACAGCGTTCCGTCGGCGACGAGGCCGGCGACGGCCTCCATGTCGCCGTCGAGGCTCCGGTCCTCCGTCACCGGGGGCGACGCCTCGCGGACGAGTTCGTACGCGACGCTCGTCCCGCGGCCGTGCGCCAGCGAGTCGTCGACGAACTCCGCGGCCTGCGCGCCGGTGAGCAGTTCGACGGCGACGACGGTTCGGGCGTTCTCCAGCGCCGACTTCGCGGCGAACGCGCTCGTGGCGCTCATGCTCACGTGGTCCTCCTGCCCGCCGCTGACGGACGCGTTGTCCGTCGACGGCCGACCCGTCGCGCGCATCTCGTTTATCAGCGAGGCGGCGGTGTACTGGGGAATCATGAACCCCGAGTTGAGGCCGGGTTCGGGGGTCAGGAACGGCGGCAGGTGCTCCTCCTGGAGGTTGGGGTTCACCATCCGGTCCATCCGCCGCTCGGAGATGGCCGCGAGTTCCGTCAGCGCGTTCACGAGGTAGTCGAGGCGGAGCGCCAGCGGTTCGCCGTGGAAGTTGCCGCCGGAGATGACCACCGACTCCGCCGTCCCGGTCGCTCGGCTGTCGGCCTCCGCCGAATCGAACACCAGCGGGTTGTCGGTGGCGCTGTTGAGTTCGATTTCGACCGCTTCGCGGAGGTGGTCGACGGCGTCGCGCACCGCGCCGTGGACCTGCGGGAGACACCGAATCGAGTAGGCGTCCTGCACCCGGTCGCAGTTCGCGTGCGACTCGACGATTTCGGAGTCGGCGGTGAGGTCCCTGATTCGCTCGGCCGCCGCGGTCTGTCCCGAGTGCGGGCGCACGCGCTGGACGGCCGGGTCGCAGTTCGCCGTCGTCCCCATCGTCACCTCCGTCGTGAGGGCGCCGGCGGCGTCGGCCGCCTCGCAGACCCGTTCGGCGTCGACGACGAGCAAGGCCGCGACGCCCGTCGTCAACTGCGTCCCGTTGATGAGCGCCAGTCCCTCCTTGGGAGCCAGCGTCAGCGGCGACAGCCCCGCCGTCGCCAGCGCGTCCGCCCCGGTGAGACGCTCGCCGTCGACGGTGGCTTCGCCCTCGCCGATGAGCACGAGGGAGAGGTGCGCCAAGGGCGCCAGATCGCCCGACGCGCCGAGGCTCCCGCGCGACCGCACGACGGGATGCACCCGCTCGTTCAGCATCGTCGCGAGGTGGTCGACGACCACCTCGCGGACGCCCGAATATCCCTTGACGAGAGCGTTCAGTCGGGTGAGCAGCATCGCCCGCACCTCCTCCTCGTCGAGGGGACGCCCCGCGCCGGATGCGTGGCTCCGCAGGAGGTTCGTCTGGAGCCGTTCTATCTCCGACTCCTCGATGCGCGTGTCGACCAACTGTCCGAACCCCGTGTTCAGGCCGTAGACGGCCTCGCCGCTCTCGACTATCTCCTCGACGCGTTCGCGCGAGGCGACGACGGCCGCCCGCGCGTCCTCGGCTATCTCGACCGCCGCGCCGCGGCGGGCCACCGCCGCCACGTCCTCGGGGGTGAGCGACGCGCCGTCGACGACGACCGTCTCGGAGTCGTCCGGGTCGGTCACGCGACCACCTCCCGGTCGAGGACGGTTCCTCCGCGGACGACTGTCTGTCCGCCGACGACGACGGTGTCGACCGCGTTCACGCCGAAGTTGTACGGGAGGTAGACGTGGCTCGGAGCGTCGAGGACGACTAGATCGGCCGGCCCCCCGAGTTCGAGTCGGCCGGCGTCGGGGCGGTCCACCGCGCGCGCGGCGTTCGTGGTCGCCGCGCCGAGTGCCTGTGCAGGCGTCAGTCCCATCTCGACGCACCCGAGCGTCATGGCGAACGGCATGCTCTGCGAGTAGCAGTTCGGGTTGAAATCCGTGGCGAGAGCGACCGGCGCGCCCCGGTCGAGGAACGCCTCGGCGTCGGCGTACTCGGCGCCGAGGCCGAACGCCGTCCCCGGCAGGAGCACGGGCGTCGTGCCGGCGTCGACGAGGGCGTCGATGTCGTCGCCGGTCGCGTACAGGAGGTGGTCGGCGCTCGTCGCACCCACCTCGGCGGCCAACGCCGTCCCGCCGAGGTGGCTCAACTCCTCGGCGTGGACCTTCGGTTTCAGACCGTGTTCCCGCCCGGCTTCGAGGACGCGCCGGGACTGCTCCACGTCGAGGACGCCCTCCTCGCAGAACACGTCGCAGAACTCCGCGATTCCCTGCTCCGCGACGGCCGGAATCTGTTCGGTCACGACCTCCTCGACGTAGTCGTCGGCGTCGCGGCCGCGCGGGACGGCGTGCGCGCCCATGAACGTCGGGACGACCCGAATCGGGTGCGCCGCGGCCGCCCGGTCGATGGCCTCCAACATCCGGCGTTCCGTCTCCGTATCGAGGCCGTACCCCGACTTCACCTCCACCGTCGTCGTCCCGTGCGCGAGCATCGCGTCGAACTGCTCCGCGAGGTTCCCGACCAACTCGTCGGTCGAGGACTCCCGCACCGCGTCGACCGTTCTGAGGATGCCGCCGCCGTCGGCGAGAATCTCCTGGTACGTCTTTCCTCGCAACTTGGCCTCGAACTCGTCGGAGCGGTCGCCCGCGAACAGGGCGTGCGTGTGCGGGTCGACGAACCCCGGCGCGACCGCCCGCTCCGAGCAGTCGAGCACCTCGTCGGCGCCGTCCTCGGGAAACTCTGCGGTCACCTCCTCCGTCGGGCCGACGGCGGCGATTCGACCGCCGTCGACGGCGACGGCGGCGTCTTCCGTCCGCTCCAGTCGCTCGTGGTCGGCGTACGTCACGACTTCCGCGGCGTTCGTCAGGAGCAAGTCGGTCACGCCGCCACCCCCGCGAGGAAGTGGGCGACGGTACGGGCGGCCGTCGCGGCGGTGAGACCGGTCGGCGTCGGGTCCAACGGCGGCGCGCACTCGACCACCTCGAACCCCCGCACTCGCTCGTCGCCGGCGATACCGCGGACGAGGGCGAACAGTTCCCTCGACGAGAGACCGCCCGGCGTCGGGGCGCTGACGCCGGGCGCCGACGGCGCGTCGAGCACGTCGACGTCGACGCTCAGATACAGCGAGTCCGCGTCCGCGACGGCGCTCCGAATCCGGTCCAGCGTCGCCTCGACGCCCTCCGCGACCGATTCGGCGGTGACGACGGCGCCGCCTCGCTCCCGGAGATAGTCGGCGTATCTCGAACCAGTCTCGAAGTGCCGCGCGCCGACGACGCAGAGCGTCCCCAACCCCGCGTCGTGGAGTTGGCGGTAGGGCGTCCCGCTGGTCGGCCCCTCGACCGCGCGCACCTCGCGGCAGTCGAGGTGGGCGTCGAGGCTGACGACGGCGACACTCTCGCCGTCGATGCGGGCGGAATCGACCAGCGGAACGACGTTCGGGTAGGTGAGCGAGTTGTCGCCGCCGAGGAACACCGGGAGCGCCCCCCGGTCGTACAGTTCGGCGGTCGTCTCGCGCACGGCCTCCTGCACGTCGCGGACCGACGCCTCGCGTTCGACGCGAACGTCGCCCGCGTCCGCGACGCTCGCAACGGGGCCGGCCTCGAAGTGATGCGTCTTTACCGACGCGAGTGCCTCCCGGATGGCCGTTGGTCCCTCGCGCGCGCCGGGCCGGCCGAGGACCGCGCCGTCGTACGGTTCGCCGACGAGGACGGCGTCGTACTCGCGCGAGGTGTCGAGCGTCGTCCGCTCGACGACGTGACCGAACTGCTCGTCGTTCGGGTCCGACGAAGTTCCGGTCCACTCCGGCGCGGGGTCCATCTCGGGTGTCATCGGCGCTCGCCCTCCTCCGCCGTCCGCCCGTCCGTTCCCTCGGATTCCGCCGACTGCGCCGACTTCGTCGCGCCGGCCGCCGGTCCCGTCTCCTCGGGCGAAATCGGGACGTGAACGCCCGAGCGCTCCGCCTCGTCCACCGCCTCCTCGTAGCCGGCGTCGGCGTGGCGAATCACGCCCGTGCCGGGGTCGGTGGTGAACACCGCGCGCGCCTTCTCAGCCGCGAGGTCAGACCCGTCGAGGACGACATGGTTGTTCGCGTGCAGGGCGTTACCGATGCCGACGCCGCCGCCGTCGTGGACGCTGACGATGTCAGCGCCGGCGGCGCAGTTAAGCAGGGCGTTCAGAATGGGCCAATCGGCCACCGCGTCGGTCCCGTCGCGCATCGCCTCCGTCTCGCGGTGCGGACTGGCGACGCTCCCCGCGTCGAGATGGTCGCGGGTGACGACTATCGGCGCCGAAATCTCTCCCTCGGCGACGAGTTCGTTGATGCGCAGGGCGAAGCGGGCGCGTTCGGTCAGACCGTCGCCGTCGGTGCGGGAGCCGAGCCAACAGACGCGGGCGGGGAGTCCCTGGAACTGCACCTCCTCGCGGGCGAGCGAAATCCACCGCGAGAGCCGGTCGTCGTCGGGGAACCGGTCGAGGACGGCGTCGTCCGTGCGCCGGATATCCTCGGGGTCGCCGGAGAGGGCGGCCCAGCGGAACGGCCCCTTGCCCCGGCAGAACAGCGGACGGATGTACGCCGGAACGAAGCCGGGGAAATCGAAGACGTCGGTTCTCCCCTTGTACGACTCCACCTGCCCGCGGATGTTGTTGCCGTACTCGAAGGCGACGCTCCCGCGGTCCTGCATCTCCAAGACGGCGTCGACGTGTCGCTCCATCGTATCGACGCTCTCCTCGACGTACCGCTCGGGGTCCGACTCGCGGAGGGCGTCCGCCTCTTCGACGGAGTACCCGCTCGGGTAGTACCCCTCCAGTTCGTCGTGCGCGCTGGTCTGGTCGGTGACGACGTCCGGGACGAACCCGCGTTCGAGCATGGTTTCGAGGACGTCCGCGGCGTTGCCGTGGACGCCGACGCTGTACGGTTCGCCCGCCTCGGCGGCCGCCTCGGCGCGTTCGACCGCCTCCGCGACGGAGGCGGTCTTCTCCTCGCAGTACCCCGTCTCGATGCGCCGGTCGATTCTCTCTTCCTCCACCTCGGCGGCGATACAGACGCCGCGGTTCATCGTCACCGCGAGTGGTTGGGCGCCGCCCATCCCGCCGAGGCCGCCGGTGACGACGATTCTCCCCCGGAGGCCCTCCTCGTCTGGGAAATGCTGGCGGCCCAGTTCGGCCAGCGTCTCGTAGGTTCCCTGGAGGATGCCCTGCGTGCCGATGTACGCCCACGACCCGGCGGTCATCTGCCCGTACATCATCTTTCCCTCCGCTTCGAGTTCGTGGAAGTGCTCCCAGTCGTCCCACTTGCCGACGAGGTTCGAGTTGGCGATGAGGACGCGCGGCGCGCGCTCGTGCGTTCGGAACCGCCCGACGGGCTTGCCCGACTGAACGAGGAGCGTCTCCTCGTCGCCCAACTCGCGCAGTTCCGCGAGGATGGCGTCGTAGGCGTCCCACGACCGGGCCGCGCGGCCGGTGCCGCCGTAGACGACGAGGTCTTCGGGGCGTTCGGCCACCTCCGGGTCGAGGTTGTTGTTCAGCATCCGCAGTGCCGCCTCCTGTCGCCAGCCGCGACACTCGATGTCGGTCCCGGTGGGCGACCCCCGATACCGCTTCCACTCCTCGGAGGGGTCGCCGACGTCGAACCGGCGGCGGCCCGTCGCATCACCCGCCTTCTCGCCTCGTTCCTCCGTGCCGTCGCTCCCGTCTCGTCCGTCCGACTCGTGACTCCCGTCTCGTCCGTTCGTCTCGTCCATGCGGCTAGTCGACGCCCGTCACGGATACTCGTCTGGCCTCCGTTTGGAGGGTGTTTTATATACAACTACTGCGGATGTGCCGGCGTGTACCAAGCGACGTTCGAGATATCCGGGGACGGCGGCTACGCGCTGGCGACGGCGGAGACGGACGCCTCGCTGGAACTGTGGTGCAACGAGCACTGCGACCTGTTGCACATCCGCGGGGCGTCCGCCGAGGCGGTGGTCGAACGGGTCGAACGCGCGGTCGGCGTCCGCGAGCGACTCGACAGGGAGGGGGAGGTGCTCCTCATCACCGACGACTGCCTGCGGCGGCGAGAACCGAACGCCATCGAGGCGTACCTCGTCCGCAACGACTGCCTGCTGCTCCCGCCCGTCC
This sequence comes from Halogeometricum sp. S3BR5-2, assembly GCF_031624635.1. Taxonomy (NCBI): domain Archaea; kingdom Methanobacteriati; phylum Methanobacteriota; class Halobacteria; order Halobacteriales; family Haloferacaceae; genus Halogeometricum; species Halogeometricum luteum. The sequence goes on from NZ_JAMQOQ010000002.1 coordinate 1,045,782, forward strand.
GCTACGAGGGCGGCGCGAAACGCTGTCGCGTCCTCGCCCTCGACCCCGCGTCGCTGACGGCCGTCTATCGGGAACTCCTCGCCGACGGCTTGGCCGTCGACGTCCGCTCGAAGCGGCGGGCGAACGCCGTCGCCGAGGGGGTGCCGCCGTCGCCCGCGGACCTGCTCCCGGACCTCAGCCCGCGGCAGTACGACGCCCTGCGCGCCGCCGTCGAGGGCGGCTACTACGAGATTCCGCGGGAGACGACGACGGAGGAGTTGGCCGCGGAACTGGGCGTCGGCCGCCGGACGGCCGAGGAACACCTTCGCCGCGCGGAGAACAAGCTAGTCGGTGCCGTCTTCGAACGCCTCCGCGGCCGCCGCGGGGCGGGGTGAGTGGACGTCGAACCGGTCGGTGGGTCAGGTAGGTCGGTCAGTCGCTCTCGCCCGGTCAGTCGCTTGCCTCGGCGGGCGGGTCGCCCGCGTCGGGCCCGGCGTCGGGCGTCGGACGCACGATACCGACGTACGTCTCGACGGCGGCCGACAGCATCGACCGCCAGTCGTCGAACTGCGAGTGGGCCGCCACGTGGTCGTCCCACCGCCTGTCCGGGATGTTCTCGAACGATTCCTGGTCGTCGACCTCGTAGTCGCACGACTGGATGAACTCGGCGATGGACTCGCTGTCCGTGTGCATCGCCATCCAGTCGTCCCCGAAGAGGTCGTCGAGCGTCACGTCTCCTCCGAGGCCACCGATTTCCCCAGAAAGGGTGGCGTCGAGAGCAGGGCTTTCCTCCCGCATCGTAGGTTCGTATCGGCTCATCGCCTATAGTTCATGCGACTCGTTCCACGTCGGAACGCGAGCGGATTTCGGGGCGGAGACGACACGGAGACGGCCGGTTTCCGCGTTTCACCCGGTCGTCACGATTTCGAGCACGTCGCGGTGCTCCAGTTCGTGGTCGGAGCCGACCTGTCGCTTCGACCGGACGTCGATGCCGTGCAGGAGGCCGTCGCCGATGTCCGAGTGCAGGTGGTACGCGAAGTCCTCGGTTGTCGACCCCTCCGGCAGGACGAAGCAGTCGCGGAACACCCCCTCCGAGTCGGACTTCCCGTTGGCACTCCCCGGGAAGATGCCGATGGCGCCCATCACGTCGAACAGGGCGGCCTCCAGCGACTGCTGGACGCCCGACCCGCCGTAGGCGTCGACGAACTCCCGAATCTGTTCGAGTCCCGCCTCCTGTTCGTCGCTCACGTCGCCGACGATGTCGAAGTCGGCCGCGCCCGGTTCGTAGTCGACGACGCCGCCCTCGGCGGCCTTCTTCAGCGCCTTCTCCGCGTGCGCGCTGGCGGGGACGAACGTGAGGTGTTCGTAGTCGGGGTCGGAGGTTATCTCCGCGAAGTTCTCCTGCGCGGCGGGTTTGTCCATCTTGTTCGCCGCGACGAGCATCGGCTTCGTCCGCTTGCGAATCTCGCGGGCGATTGATTCCTTGTCCTCGGGGTCCCACTCCTCGGGGTCCAAGGAGAGGCCGAGGCCGAGTATCACCTGCTTTATCTCGTCCTTGTTCGTCTTGAACGCCGACATCTGCTCGGCGAGGTCCTCCTCGACGTGTTTCTCGTCGCCGTCGTAGCCCGTGCGATAGCGTTCGAGGCCCTTCTCCAAGATGTCGAGATACCACATGTCGAGTTCGTCCTCGAGGAAGTCGATGTCCTCGCGCGGGTCGTGGCCCTCGGTGGCCTCGCCCTCGATGTCCGTCTCCCCCGAGAAGTCGACGACGTGGACGAGGACGTCCGCCTCGTTCAGGTCGGTGAGAAACTGGTTGCCGAGGCCCTTCCCCTCGTGCGCGCCGGGGATGAGTCCCGCCACGTCGACGAGTTTGACGGGGACGAAGCGCGTGCCGTCGTCGCAGTAGCCCACCGACGGCGTGCACGTCTCGTCGAACTCGGGGGCCGCGCAGTCGACGCGGACGTACGCCTCGCCGACGGAGGGGTCGATGGTCGTGAACGGGTAGGCGCCCTCGGGGACGTCGTTCATCGTCGCCGCGTTGAAGAAAGAGGACTTGCCGACGGAGGGTTTGCCGACGAGTCCGATCTTGTAGCTCATTGACTTCTCGAAATTACTCGGCGGGCAAAAGGCGTCCTATCCGCTCGCGCTCAGGCCCGTGCTGGCAGTTCGCACGGAATCGTCGCCGGTCCGCGAGTTCTCCGGACCGTCGGTCTCCGGTCCGCCGCACCGTCGCACCGCCGCGCCGATGTCTCGACGCACCACCGACTATTTGCCTTGCCGCGCCCGAGGAACGGACATGAGCGACAGCGATGCGGACGGGGACACGGGCGGCGACGCGACGGACGTGAACGCCGATACCGGCGCCGGAGACACCTTCGGCGTCGGCATCCACGTCACCGAGTCCGACCTGCAGTTCGTCGTCCGCGTCCCCTCGGACATCGACTCCGGGTGGACCGACCCCGAGGAGTTCCAGCGTCTCGTCGAGGAGGTAGTGTGGGAGCGACTCGACCGCGAGCGCACCCTCCGCGCCATCGCGACCGAGACGCCGAACGGCGAGACGGTGACGCTCGGCCGGGTCACGCTCCGCCCCGACGGAACCGTCGTCAGGGCCGACCTCGCGGCCGTAGACGGAGCGTGACCGACCCGCACGACGCGGACGCGTTGTCCGCCGTCGTCGACAGCGCCCTGGAACGGGCGCTGCTCGAATCGGCGGACGCACGGCGCTACTTCGCGCTGGCCGGCGCGGTCGAACGCGCCCGCGAGGACACCGGCGACCCGCAGTCCGACCCGCTGACCGCGGCGCTGGTGTGCACCGTCGCCGTCTCCGCCTTGGAATCCGAGTCGCCCGTCCCGACGTGGTCGCCGCCGGATGCGCGCAACGAACTCGTCGCCGCCGGCGCGGTGCGGGCGTCCGAACGCTTCGACGTCGCCCCCGAACGCGTCGCCGCGCGGGCGGGCGTCCCGCTCTCGGACCTCAGGACGCGACTCGCAGAAGAGCGTACCGAGCCGTGAGCCCCGGGCGTCGACGGCCGGGGTAAGCGTCCGCGTCCGACTCGGTCCCGTTCCGAGCGATTACTTGTTCTTTCCGCCGTTACCGTTTCCGTTCCCGTTCCCCCCTCCGTTGCCTCGGTTCGAGGAGGAGCGTTCCTCGTCGTCGGAATCGTCCTCGTCCGCGTCGTCGCCCTCGGCTCCCTCGGCGTCGTCCTCCTCGACGTCGCCTTTACCGGCGTCGTTCGCCGCTCGGTCGTCGTCCGGCGCCTCGGAGTCCGAATCGGAGTCGTCGGCGTTCTTCCCCTTCTTCGCGTGCTCCGGCGCCCCGCGTTCGCCGTCGGGGCCTCGGTCGGCGGCCGCGGAGGCGTTCGCCTGTCCGGCCGCGTCGGGCCGGCCCGGCGCGTCCGAGTCGTTCGCCGCATCCGACCGACCCGGCGCGTCGTCCGCGTTACCGGGGTTGTTCGCCGTCGCGAATTCAGAGATGATACGCCCCGGCGGGCCGTCGAAACCCGCGGCGCGCAGAGCGCCGAGGAACGCCCGCACCGCCCGCCCGAAGTTCCCCTCCTGCTGGACGAACTCGGTCGTCAACTCGACGGTCTCCGAGACGGTGTCGCCGTCCGCCGTCGCAGCGACCGTCACGGAGACGTTCTCGGTCGGCGCGAGCAGGGAGACGGTCCCGTCCTCGCCGGTTTCGAAGGTCCCCGCGCCCACGTAGTCGGTGTCGCTCGTCACGGTCACCGTCGCGTTCTCGACCGCTTCGCCGCCGCGTGCGACGTCCACGGTCACGGCGCCGTCGTCGGTCTGTGCGACGTCGACAGAGAGTCCCGCGCCGACGAGGCGAACGGTGGTCTCGCCCACCGCGTCGCCGTCCGTCAGGACGACGGTGACGTTCTGCGTCACCGCGGGTTCAGGAAGCGCCACGCTCCCGTTCGCGTCCGTCCGGTACGTCCCCGCGCCCGCGTACGCCAGTTCTCCGGTGACGTTCACCGTCGCGTTCTCGACTGCGGTTTCGTTGTCTGTGACGACGACGAGCGCTTCTCCCGTCGCGTCGTCCTGCTCGACGGCGACGCTCACCGTCGTCGCCGCACTCGCCGCTCCGGGGAGGACGGCGGTCACGACCAGCAGTACCAGCACGACCGTCAGTGATTCGGTGCGCATTGCAATCTCAGCTACACCCTAAATACACATAATAAGGACAGTCTCCGAATCCGACTATAGCTCGTTTTAGCCGAATTTAACTCGGCTCAATCGGCAGACTGGGCGGGTTCGGTCGTGAAACGGAGACCGTGGCCGATGGTGAGCGTGGGGTGACCGTGACCGGATGTATTCCGAGCGTGTCCTCGACGCTTCGGCCCGGCTCACGGAAAGACGTCTCTCGTGGATAGCGGCCGCTGGGAGTTCGAAATGAAAAACGCCCGCACGGGCGGTCCGTGCGGGCGAGTGTGAATATCGCTTTGAGTATGAGTGGAGGCGGCGAGAACGTGTTCCCAGAGGTTCGCACACTCCAGTACTTGCGTTCACGCTGGCGAGCTTAACTTCCGTGTTCGAGATGGGTACGGGTGTTACCTCGCCGCTGTGGCCGC